>NZ_JAUBOV010000092.1:0-25528 GCF_036700405.1 Microcoleus sp. T3_D1 | reverse complement strand
TTTCCCAAAAACAGGCAAGATGCCTGTTCCACAAAGAGTGAATTTCCTTGTGGGGTGGGCATCTTGCCCGCCCGATCGATCGCCTTTCCCAAAAACAGGCAAGATGCCTGTTCCACAAAGAGTGAATTTCCTTGTGGGGTGGGCATCTTGCCCGCCCGATCCATCGACTCATCTGCAAGGGCGATCGAACAATCCCGACATCTCGGCATCCACCCTCAGCGACAGTCGGATTTCTCGTACATGGGAATTGCGCTGCCTCTCGGTAGGCTAGAATCAAAACAACTGCGGAATTTGGCAAATTTAGCCCAAAATCTAGCCAGCGGTACCCTGAGACTTACGCCGTGGCAAAATCTGTTGATTTCTGATATCCCCAACTCCCAGCTTTTTGAGGTAAAACAGCAAATCGCCGATTTGGGATTGCACTCGTCGGCGAGTCGCCTAGATTCGTGCTTGGTGGCTTGTGCCGGCAGCAGCGGCTGTGCGTCGGCGGCGACAGATACTCAAAGTCACGCCCTAGCAATGGCGAGGGATTTAGCGCAAAAATTGACGATCGACCTGCCGATTAACATTCATTTCAGCGGTTGCCAAAAGTCCTGCGCCCAGCACCAGCCACTTGATATCACGCTGGTGGGAATTCAGATTGAGCGAGGAGACGAAACTATCGAAGGTTACGACATTTATGCGGGTAGAAAAGATTTGCCGTTCGGGCGACCAATTTTTCAGGCGGTGAGTGCGATCGAGATGCCCGGTGCGATCGAGCGAATGTTGCGGGTGTATCAGCGGTTTCGAGACCCTTTGGAGTCATTTGGTGAGTTGGTCGATCGGCAGGCGATCGACCAATTGCAGGAGTTGTTCAGCAGCGAAAATCGGAATTGAAAGTGAAAAAATATCCCATGAAAACTGACAATTTTTAATTATTTCTCTTTCTATCTTTCTGGATCTTTCTTCTTTCGCGTCCTTTCCCTCTTGGCGGTTCATTCAAAAAATCTCTTTCAAAAATCCCACAAACTTCCCATAGCAGTTTTAAACAATGATTGACTACATTCGAGACGGAACAGAAATCTACACCAAATCCTTCGCCACTATTCGAGCCGAAGCAGATTTGTCAAGCTTGCCGCCCGATTTAGAATCGGTAGCCGTGCGACTAATTCACAGTTGCGGCATGACTGATATTGTTACAGATTTAGCAGCTTCCCCCGGTGCAGCCACCTGCGGACGCCAAGCCCTCTCCGCAGGCGCCCCGATTCTGTGCGATGCCCGGATGGTGGCCGAAGGCATCACTCGCAAACGCCTTCCCGCTGACAATCCGGTGATTTGCACCCTCTGGCATTCCGAAATCCCGGAGTTGGCGCGACAAATAGGAAATACTCGATCGGCTGCGGCGCTTGATTTATGGCTAGACAACTTGCATGGTGCGGTTGTGGCGATCGGCAATGCCCCGACTGCTTTGTTCCGACTACTGGAAATGTTGGATGCCGGAGCACCCAAACCGGCTTTAATTCTGGGTTTCCCGGTAGGATTTGTGGGGGCTGCCGAATCCAAAGCCGAACTCGCTGCCAACAGTCGGGGAGTGCCATTTATTACGTTGCACGGGCGGCGCGGTGGCAGTGCAATGGCAACGGCGGCCGTGAATGCGTTAGCGAAAAAGGATGAATTATGACTAAGGCGAATGGTAAATTGTACGGTTTGGGTATTGGCCCTGGTGATCCAGAATTGATCACATTGAAAGCTTATCGGATTTTGCAATTGGTGCCGGTGATTGCCTATCCAGCGATGGAAAATGGTAAGGTGCTGGCGCGGGCGATCGTCGCTGATTATCTGCGCCCGGAGCAAATTGAGATTCCGATGCCGCTGCCTTTTAGTCCGACGCGATCGTCTCAACCTTATTATGATATTGCTGCCGAGAAAATTGCGGCACATCTGAGCGAGGGGCGGGATGTGGCGGTGCTATGTGAGGGCGAGCCTTTTCTCTACGGCTCGTTTATGTATCTATTCAACCGTTTGTCGGCGAGATTTACCACTGAAGTTGTGCCGGGAATTTCTTCGACAATGGCGAGTGCGGCGGCGTTGGGAGTGCCGCTGACTTATCGTAACGATGTGTTAAGTATTATGCCTGCGACGCTGGAGGCTGAGGTTTTGCGCGATCGACTGGCGGTTGTTGATGCTGCTGTGATTATTAAGCTGGGCCGGCATTTTGCGAAAGTCCGGGACGTGCTGATTGAGTTGGGACAGTTCGATCGAGCTTTGTATATAGAACGCGCAACTATGCCGAATCAGCGAATTCGGGCGATCGCAGATGTCGAGCCCGCTGAAGTTCCCTATTGGGCTCTCATTATGATACCTAGCCAGCAGAAGTCTGTATCTTAATATTTCCATGCCTGAAGGCGACGCGCTTCCAGGCTTTACCTACTTTTTTGTGCATTCTTACCCCTTTATCCAGTTTTATTCATATTGATAACTTAAGCTTATAACTTTCATTAGTTAATCTGTTGTTAAAAAACTTTACAAACCTGAGAATATGCTTTATGTTTATTTACATGGCGGAACACAAAGCCGTCACGAACATTGAAAACCAAATAAAGCAATCATAAACAAATGACAACAACCTTACAGCAGCGCGAAAGCGCCAACGTCTGGGAACGCTTTTGTGAGTGGGTCACAAGCACCGACAACCGCATTTATGTAGGTTGGTTCGGAGTCTTGATGATTCCTACCCTCCTGAGCGCCACCATCTGCTACATCATCGCCTTCATCGCTGCCCCTCCAGTGGACATCGACGGCATCCGCGAACCAGTTGCAGGTTCCTTGATGTACGGTAACAACATCATCACAGGTGCTGTTGTTCCTTCATCTAATGCGATCGGCTTGCACTTCTACCCAATCTGGGAAGCAGCTTCCCTCGATGAGTGGTTGTACAACGGCGGCCCTTACCAATTGGTAATTTTCCACTTCCTGATCGGTGTATTTTGCTACATGGGTCGTGAATGGGAACTGTCTTACCGCTTAGGTATGCGTCCTTGGATCTGCGTCGCTTACTCTGCACCAGTTGCAGCAGCCACCGCAGTATTCTTGATCTACCCAATTGGACAAGGTTCGTTCTCTGACGGTATGCCTTTGGGTATCTCCGGTACATTCAACTTCATGATCGTGTTCCAAGCTGAGCACAACATCCTAATGCACCCGTTCCACATGTTGGGAGTTGCTGGTGTCTTCGGTGGTTCTTTGTTCTCCGCCATGCACGGAAGCTTGGTAACATCTTCCTTGGTTCGTGAAACAACCGAAACCGAATCGCAAAACTACGGTTACAAATTCGGTCAAGAAGAAGAAACCTACAACATCGTTGCAGCCCACGGCTACTTCGGTCGTTTGATTTTCCAATACGCTTCTTTCAACAACAGCCGTTCTTTGCACTTCTTGTTAGGTGCATGGCCAGTTGTCGGTATCTGGTTTACCGCTTTGGGTATTTCCACGATGGCTTTCAACTTGAACGGTTTCAACTTCAACCAATCGATTATCGACTCTCAAGGTCGTGTCATCAATACTTGGGCTGATGTCATCAACCGCGCTAACTTGGGTATGGAAGTAATGCACGAGCGCAACGCTCACAACTTCCCTCTCGACTTGGCTGCTAGTGAAGTCACTCCAGTAGCTTTGGTTGCTCCTTCTATCAATGGCTAAGTTTTAGTTTTTGATTAACAAAGAGCGCTCCTAGAAATAGGGGCGCTTTTTGTTTGGGGAAAATATTTTTCTAGACCTGTTTCTATCGGTTAAATCCCTTAAATCCGTAACTACCCTTACCTCCGTTGCCTTCCTTCTTGCTTTTTACTTATTTTTTCTTCCTTTATTCTTTAATTTTTTATGATTACTATAGAATATAGCCACTATGCCGATCGAGATACTGTCAGAAACCTCAGCCTAAAGGCGTGAGGCTTGAAAGAGAAATCTAACAGGCCATTCTGACCAGACTAAGCTTTAAATAGCTACGTTATTTAGGTCACGACACCCGCTTGATGCGAAGCTAGTCCCTTGCTCTGTCGCTAGTGGTTAAACAGTCTGGTATGTCACGCTCGACAGTGCTGCTAGCCGGCGCAAGCCTTTATAACCTTGTCGAAGCTAACTTTACCCCAGAAATGGGAGTTTGGGGCAACCATTCCCCAAAAATCGGAGAGGTTGCATAAAATTCCCTCTCCGACCCCGAAAGGGGATTTAATTCAATGTAAAGCCGTCCTATAAGGACGGGGCTTCAGACCCAGTTTTTTGGTGACATACTCCACGGGCGAAATCTTATATTATGGTCTAGGATTCCAATAGTCGGATTCAGAATATGTTGGGCTTGCTATAAAGTGTTCGCTAGCAGCAATGCAATTGTGTCAATTCCAGAATCTAACCATAGACAAATGTAGCTGATCGGGAGTCGCTCCTCACCGTCCCAAGCGCTCTATTTCTAAAGAGGATTTGTATTATGAAAGATGGACAAGAAGTACGCCGCGTCTCCACAGCCGTCATTGCGGGTGTTTGCGGGTTGGCTTTACTGGCGGGAGGGGGCATTGCCTGGTGGACCGGGAACCGTTCGCCAACCCCCGCAGATACGCAGCCTTCTGCTCAAACTACCCCTCCGTCGCTTTCCCCAATTCCTGGGGAATCTCCTGCTGTAGTTATCCCCGTGCCCCCTCCAAATCCTGTACAAGTGCCACAGGTTCAGACGCCACAGGTTCAGACGCCGCAGGTTCAGACGCCTACAGCTCAGACGCCTAACGCTCTGGTGCCAAAGTCACCGCAGCCCAAGCCTTTGCCGCAGACTGATGTCCAGACAGTGCAAGTCTACTGGGTTAAAGATGCGAGCGGCAAATTTGAGGGAGTTCCTACGAAAGTAGCTGTCAAACAAGCTGACAAGCCTGATGCAGCTTTACAAGCTGCTTTTACCAGTTTGTTGGCTGGGCCGAAGGATGGAACTGTTTCTAGCGAAATCCCTAATGGGACAAAACTCAGGGGTTTGAGTGTTAAGAATGACGGAGTTTATGTCGATTTGTCGGCCGAATTTACTGCGGGGGGAGGGAGCAATTCGATGACTGGCCGGTTAGGGCAAGTTATCTATACGGCTACGAGTTTACAACCGAATACCAAGGTTTGGATTTCGGTGGAAGGGAAGCCTTTAGAACTTTTAGGCGGCGAAGGTTTGGAGGTGGCTCAGCCGAGTACCCGCCAAAGTTTTGACAAAAATTTTCCCCTTTAGTAATTATGAGTCATTAGTTAGGAGTCATTAGTTAGGAGTCATTAGTCATCGGTCTGAAGGCAGAGAGTAGGGATTGATAACTTATGACTCAGGGCTGATGACTCATGACCACGAATTTCAAAGGTGGTACAAGCCGCCGGATTTATCCGTGGAATCAATCCCAAATCGAAAATCTAAAATCCTCCAGCCCCCGCATTTATCTCGCGCAAGTCAATCTAAAATCTAAAATCTAAAATCTAAAATCGATTGACTGGGGGCTGGGCACTAATTTTCAGTGCTTCGTAGTTAGGCTAAATGCCCGAAAGTGTAGGGCTTGCTGTTCGATCCGGCTGGCAAGCCGATCGCACACCATATTACACAGCTCGAAAATCAACTCGTCTTGCACCTTATAATAAGCTGAAGTTCCTTCACTCCGGCGAGTGAGGATACCAGCTTGGAGCATGAGTTTTAGGTGCTTAGAAACATTGGCTTGACTCGTTTGAGTAGCTTCCACCAATTCTTGCACGCATTTTTCGCCGTCGCGAAGCAAGTTCAAAATTCGTAAACGCATGGGTTCGCTCAAAATACTGAAATACTCAGCAACTTGTTGCACAACCTCTTGCGGGACAGGCTGGGATGACTTCATCAAACTCACCGGAGAGAAGTGATCGGGAAATATTAGCATTTATTCTGTCCATAACAATAAAGTAATGCTTCAATCCGGATTAATTCGCATCAACACTTGACCGTATTCGACAGGTTCGCCATTTTGAACTAAAATTTCCATCACTTGACCGGAGACTTCATCAGCATCGATCTCGTTCATCAGCTTCATCGCTTCGATAATACAGACTGTCTGGCTGACCTTGATGCGATCGCCCACATTGACAAAAGGTGGCTCATCAGGAGCAGCCGCGCGATAAAACGTTCCTACCATCGGCGAGATAATTGGCACCCATTTCGTATCCACAGAAGCAGGTACGGCAGCAGGTGCGGCGACAGGGGCGACGGGTACAGGGGCAGCCAGATCCGCTGCTAAATTTTGGTCAACAGCAGGAGGTGAGGCTAAAGTGGGGCTAGCAACAGCGGTCAACGCGCTCGGAGCGACAGTCGTCACGGCAGCCGGGAGCGCTGCAGAGGTGCCTGGTGAACTTGCCAGAATGCCTTTGCGTACTGTCAGTTCAATATCCCCACTTTTTAATGTCAGTTCCGAAATGCCAGTTTTGTCTAATACAGTTAGCAGGTCACAAAGCTGGTTTAAGTCTAGTTGCACAGCAGATTCAAGGGTAATTGAGAATTGAAAATTGAGAATTGAAAATTGAAAATTCAGAATTCAGAATCAGGCGAAGCTAGGAGAATTCACCGAGTTTGGAGGCAAAAGGGATAGTTTTTAAGCTGTGAGTGATGAGTATTGAATTTTGACTTCTTTAACTCATAACTCAGAACTAAAAACTAAAAACTCCCTTTTATTCCCTCGTTTCTATTCTCGGCCGAGGTACTTGTCTTCACGAGTATCAATCCGAATCCGTTCTCCAATGGAAATAAATAAAGGCACCATAACCTGAGCTCCGGTGGAGACGATCGCGGGTTTGCTGCCACCAGTGGCAGTATCTCCTTTGACTCCGGGATCGGTTTGCAGCACTTCCAAGACAACAGAGTTGGGCAGTTCCACTTCCATGATTTGGTCGTTCCAGCGCAGGATGCTGACTTCCATCCCTTCACTGAGGTACTTGACACGATCGCCTATTTGCTTGGCACTGAGGCGACTTTCCTCGTAAGTTTCCATATCCATAAAGACAAACTGGTCGCCCTCTTTATAGGTATGCTGCATCACACTCTTTTCCAGGTTGGCTTGAGGCATAGTCTCGCCCGCCCGGAAGGTTTGTTCTACTACGTTTCCGGTTTGGACGTTTTTTAATTTTGTCCGCACGAAAGCCGAGCCTTTTCCTGGCTTGACGTGGAGGAATTCGATAACCCGCCACACGCCGTTATTCCATTCAATTGAAACACCTGGTCGAAAGTCGTTACTGGAAATCATATAAATTTTTGCGGGCAATCCCGTCGCCTTGGGGCACGGGGGAACTACAGTCAGTCGATTTTAGATTTTAGATTTTAGATTTTAGATTTACTCCACAGATGAATTTGGGAGATTGAACCTTGGTCTAAAATTTTGATCTCTCCACGACAGGAGTCTGGGGATTGTATCCGTTTTTGAGCGGGTCAGGTTAAAGCTGCAGTCTAGCTGACGGCATCAAAAAGCAATTGGCATTTTATTTTACCGTTCAAAGGGAGCAAGTGCTGTACGGAAAGCTAAAAAGCTCTCAAGGGAAGGAAGTTCTGCCGCGAGCAGTGTAGGGCATTTAAGGGATAGAGGGCGGGCAGCGCTGTGGGAAGATAAGAGAGGCAATAAAAGTTAAAGTTATGTTGCATTGGCCTAATTTCTCGATCGATACGTGCAAGCGCTGGGTCAAAACCCTCGCTTTAGCGCTTCTGCTGTTCACTCTCGGACTGAGTTTCAGTGCAGTCTCCCATGCCAAACGTCCCAGCAGCAGTATGCCTGCAGGGAATGCGATTACGGACGGCCGGGCGCTGCTGCGCTTCGCTTTACCTATTGACAATCAGACTGTACGAGAGTTGCAAATCAGTCTCGAAGACATTGGCAACCACATACGATCTAAACGTTGGGGGCCCATTAGCAGCGATGTCAGTAAGGCTTCCAGGATTCTCAACCTTCGGGAGTCTGACATTTTAGACAGTATTCCCGAGGCGCAAAAGCCGCAAGCTGAGGCGCTAGTTGCACGAGTCAAGGAGGGAGTTGCTCAACTGGAAAAGGCTGTTGAGGCTAAAGACAGGGAAAAAGTGATTGAATTGAAACCTACAATCCTGGGCACGGTAGGCGAAATCGAAGAGTTGATGGTGACAAAGTTCCCGTTTGAAGTGCCTGCCAAGTATGCTAATCTGCCTCAACTGAAAGGGCGCGCTACTGTGGCTGTACAAACTGAAAAAGGGGAAATTACTGTTGTGGTTGACGGCTACAGCGCCCCGGTTACGGCTGGTAATTTTGTGGATTTGGTCGATCGAGGTTTTTATGACGGTTTGCCGTTTATTCGATCGGAAGAATCCTACGTTTTGCAAACGGGAGACCCCGAAGGCAAGGAAGAGGGTTTTATTGACCCAGCTACTGGCAAATACCGGAATATACCGCTAGAAGTGCTCGTCAGGGAGGAAAAAGAACCTATTTACGGGATTACTCTAGAAGATGCGGGCCGCTATCGCGACGAGCCTGTTTTGCCTTTTTCTGCTTTCGGTACAGTGGCTATGGCCCGTACAGAAACTGACCCTGATAGCGCTTCTTCTCAGTTTTTCTTTTTCTTGTTTGAACCTGAACTCACGCCCGCTGGTCTGAATCTGTTGGACGGCCGCTATGCTGTTTTTGGTTACATGATTGAAGGAAAAGAAGTTTTGGAGCAACTGAAGCAGGGAGACAAGATTGTATCTGCTAAGGTAGTTAAAGGAATCGAAAATTTGGTGCGACCTCAAGTTTAATTAGTGACGGCGATTGAAATCGCTTTTACACAAACAAAGCCCGCCTGCGCGGGCTGAAAAAATCAATAGTGACAGGCATAGAAATCTTTTCTAAATAAAGAAAGGTAACGGCGATTGAAATCACTTTTACACAGACAAATCCCGCCGGAATCAGGTTGGAAGAAGAGATAATTTTTATAGTTTCGTTATTGAAATTAGGAATTGCATCGAAAATATGGCTATTTTACAATTTTTATTGGTAATGGGTTTGGGCGGATTCGCAGGCTTGTTGATTGTAAAAAATGTGAATGAAAACAAGCAAAAGCAGCGGTTGGATGAGGCTTTTTATCAGTTGTTGGAAACTCAAAACAGTCAAATTTCGCTGATTCAACTGGCGGCTAGTGCTAGGGTTGAGGCTGAAGTTGCTCAGCAGTATTTAACTCGGCAAGTTAAGATTTTTTCGGCGGTTTTAGAGGTAGATGATGAAGGAGATACTTTTTATAGATTTCCTAGGTTGCGCTTGCCGCCGAGTTCGGGTAAGGAATGGTGAATTGAGAAAGTGCGATCGACTAATTCAAATTTATGCAAGTTAAAGATATCGGTGAACAAGGCCTTTTAAGAATATTGCAAAAATTCTGCCCCGCCGAAATAGTGGGTGACGATTGCGCTGTCATGGCTACAAATCCCAACCAATCTCTGGCTATCACTACCGATATGTTGGTGGATGGAGTGCATTTTAGCGATCGCACTACGGGGCCTTATTACGCAGGATGGCGCGCCGCAGCGGCAAATTTGTCGGATCTGGCTGCGATGGGAGCACAGCCTCTGGCGGTGACTGTAGCCCTCGCTGTGGCGGCGGATACTGCTGTGGAGTGGGTTGAAGAGTTTTATCGGGGGATGACGGCTTGCTTGCAAGAATATGATACGCCGATCGTCGGTGGCGATGTTGTCCGATCGCCCGTTGTGACGGTGGCGATTACGGCTTTCGGACAAGTTGAGTGCGATCGTACCATTAGTCGGTCAAATGCGCGATCGGGCTGGGCGATTGTCGCTACTGGGGTTCACGGAGCCTCCCGCGCGGGATTAGAATTGCTGTTGAATCCTGAATTCGGGCCAAATCTGGAAAAGGTCGATCGAGCTTCTTTAATTCTCGCTCACCAGCGCCCTAAACCGAGACTGGATGTTTTGCCGATTATTTGGGAAATATTAGCTTCCGAAGGCGCGATGGAACCCCCCCTCAGTCCCCCCCTTGCTAAGGGGGGGAAGCAAGAGTCCAATTCTCCAGGTGCGATGGAACCCCCCCTCAGTCCCCCCCTTGCTAAGGGGGGGAAGCAAGATTTCTATTCTCCCTTTAGCAAGGGGGGGAAGCAAGATTTCTATTCTCCCCCCCTTAGCAAGGGGGGGCCGGGGGGGGTTAATTCTCCCCCCCTTGCTAAGGGGGGGCCGGGGGGGGTTCAATCCCCAATTGCAATCGCCGGAATGGACAGCAGCGACGGTTTAGCTGATGCAATTATTCAAATTTGTCGGGCTAGCGGTGTTGGCGCAAAAGTCGATCGGACAAAAATACCAATTCCCGATATTTTCAGAGAAATTGTATCAACCGAAAAAGCTTTAGATTGGGCATTATACGGCGGCGAAGATTTCGAGTTAGTGCTGTTTTTGCCGATCGCGAATGCTGAGTTATTAGTGGAAAAAATAGGAAATGGAGCCGCGATTGTGGGAACCGCTACCGAGAGCACCGATATTTGGTTGACTGATAGCAGCGGTATTTATCCTGATACTATATTAAAGCTCGATCGAGGATTTCAACACTTCTGAATTATCTCGCTTGTCCGCATAGGTGGACTTGGTTTGTGTAGACGCGGTTTCAGCCGCCGGGTTTTTTGCTGTTATTGTAGGCAGTAGCCAGATTATTTTGAGTTTGCGTCCATTTTTCGCTACCGGGTTCGCGATTATTTAAAACTATTTGATAACCAGTAATGGCAATTTCAATATTATTCGCTTTATTCCCACTGGGAAAGTCACTAATATGAATACTCAAATTTTCAATAAGACCGATAATTGAGCTAATTGTTTCTGAGTTTTCGCCGGCTATTAACTTCTGCGCTACTTGCTGTAAACTCTCGGCAAAACTGGCATTAAGGAGATGTTGTCGCCCTTCCAGCATCGGGTAAATTACTGCTGTATCCCCGCTGCTATCTTGTTCTGCTTGCAATAATTCTAGGAAAAAGTTTGCATACTCTTGGAAATTTTCACTGGCAGAATTATTGCTATCTACGTCATCGTTCATATCGATGAGTGGCGCTAGGTAACTAGCTAAATGTCGGAGGAACTTAGCGCCATTCTCGCCTCCTTGTTCGGCCAAGGTTGAGGCTACTAACTCGCAAGTTTCCAGAAATCCGCGATCGAGGAATTCTGAGTTATCCTGTAATATCTGCGGTTCGTCTCCGTTGGGGGAATTCAGCAGGGTGTGAATTAATTGCAGATAGGCTTGGGCGCGGTTTTCTTCCATTGTGGCGAGTTGTCAATAACACCGGGATTTATTTTATCATGATTGGGGGTGGGTTTTTGGGTGGCGAGAAACCGGGTTTTTGCGAAGATATTTAATCGGAGGCGAAGATATCGGAAAAAAACCGATTTCTGAGATGGTGCGTGGTGACGAGAAACCGGGTTTTTGCGAAGATATTTAATCGGAGGCGAAGATATCGGAAAAAACCCGGTTTCTGAGATGGTGCGCGAAGATGTCGGAAAAAACCCGGTTTATGAGATTTTTCAAGCTGCATCAGTTTAAGCATTAGCCAGCTTCTTTTTAATCATTGCCCAATACTCAGGGAAATCCTCACGGGTATATACTGTTAATGCTGCTTGATAAAAGGATCTCGCCTTTTCGAGATTTTCATCCCGCGAACCGTTGATTCTGTCATTATAGGCATTACCTAGATTATATTGAATCATGGCCCAATCTTCAGGAAAGTGTTCCGGGGTACGAACAGTTAAAGCAGCCTCAAAAAATGCGATCGCGCGATCGATATTTTCCGCCCGCGAACCGTTGATTCTGTTGGCGTAAGCAGCCGCTAGGTTATTTTGAGCCATTGCCCAATCTTCCGGGAAAGCCTCAAGGGTATATACTGTTAAAGCAGCGCCATAAAGGGCGATCGCCATTTCCACATTTTCGGCCCGCGAACCCTTTATTCTGGTAATGTAGGCAGCAGCTAAGTTGTTTTGAGTTTGAGCAAACTTTTCGCTTCCGGGTGTCCGATTATTTAAAACAAGTTGATAAGCGGCAATGGCAATTTCAATATTATCGGCTCTATTCCCACCGGAAAAATTACTAATATTAATGCTCAAGTCTTCAACGATACTGACAATTGAATCAATAGTTTTTGCATTTTCCCCACCCACTAACCTCTCGACTACTTGCTCTAAAATGTCCGAAAAACGAGGATTGAGTAGATGTTTTCGTTCAGCTAGCATCGGGTAAATTACTGCTGTATTGCTATTGCTACCATCTTCGGCTTGCAATAATTCTAGAATAAAGTTTGCATACTCTTGGGGATTTTCACCTGCGGAGATATCACCATCGTTGATATCGATTAATTGTGCTAGCTGGCCGATCAGTTCCCGCAGGAAATTAGCGCCGTTTTGTCCTCCTTGCTGTGCCATTTTTTCGGCTACTAACTCGCAAGTTTCCAGAAATTCGACATCCAACAATTCTGAGTTATCTTGTAATATCTGCGGTTCTTCGCCGTTGGGGCAATTCAGCAGGGTGTGAATTAGTTCTAGGTAGGCTTGGGCGCGGCTTTCTTCCATTGTTAGGGAGTTTTGGGTGATATTGAGATTTATTTTATCATGATTTTACGATATTTTGTAGGGGCGGGTTCGCCAACCATATATAACAATTACCAACCATCTATATAAACCCGCCCTGCCACCACCGATAACCCACGTCAACCTAAAATTTGCCTCGCATCGCCAAAATGTAAATGATGATTGTTGGTTGGGTGGGGGCGGGTTTTTGAGATGGTTTATTTCAGGCAATTATGGTTGGTGAACCCGCCCCTACAGGATGTATGAAAGATTATTTTGATTGTGCGCGGGTGGCTAGAAACCGGGTTTTTGGGAGATACTTCATTACAGTCGATAAAAATCGTAAAAACCCGGTTTCTTTGGAATTTTAACCGCAGATTTTCCTACTAACAACTAGATAATGCTACCTTGGGCATTAATCTATCCAAAATTTGCTCGATCGCAATTACTGTCCAATCAATATCAGCTTCTGTGGTTTCTCGCCCCAGAGTCAAGCGAATTCCACCAACGGCCAGAGTTTTGCTATATCCCATTGCCAATAATATCGGACTCGGAGTTAGTTTGCCACTGTTACAAGCAGAACCGGAACTAATACCAATTCCGGCTAAATTGAGCTGTCGCACTAAAGTTTTACCCGTCACTACTCCTGTGTCGCCGTCGGGAGAAACAATACAAAAACTTACGTGGTGTGGGAGTCGGCAATATCGATCGCCCGTTGGTACTAAACTGGGTACGTGGGATAATCGGTCAAAAAGCCGATCGCGCAATGCAATTAACCTCGGCGTTTCCACATCTATTTCCTGCAATGCTAACTCTGCCGCCACCCCAAAACCGACAATTGCCGGCAGCGCTTGTGTCCCGGAACGCAGTTTCAATTCTTGGCCACCACCGCCTAACATTGGCACTAATTCTACTCCCGGACGCACGTAAAGCGCCCCCGCACCTTGCGGCCCGTAAAGTTTGTGACTGGAAAGGGAAAGCAAGTCTACGGGAAGTTTCTGTACGTCTACTTGCAGCTTGCCGGCAACTTGAACTGCATCGGTATGAAACAGGATATTGCGATCGCGAGCAATTTGTCCTAATGCCTCGATTGGTTGCAGCGTGCCTACTTCGCTTTGTCCGTAAATGATGGAAATTAACACTGTATTCGATCGCAGCGACTCTTGCAAATCCAAAGGGTGAATGCGCCCAAATTTATCCACCGGTAGCCGCGTCACTTCCCATCCCAACTGTTCGAGTTGTCGCGCCGGTTCTGCTACTGCGGAATGCTCTACGCTGGAGATAATGATATGCTGCGGCTTTGTATAAAGACGGGCAATTCCCATAATTGCCAAATTGTTCGCTTCAGTGCCACCACTGGTAAAAATCATCGATTCCGGTAGCGCGTTAATCAAGCTAGCAACCTGCATTCTTGCTAATTCTAAAGCTGTCGCTGCCCTTTGTCCCCACTCGTGCAAACTGGAAGGATTACCCCACTGCTGAGTCAGGGCTTTTTGCATGGCTTGAATCGCTTCGGGGCGTGCGGGTGTTGTGGCACTATAGTCTAGGTAAATTTGCATGATTTTAAATAACTAATGACTAAGGACTAATGACTAATGACTAATGACTAATGACTAATGACTAATGACTGATAACTAACTTCCTGGTTTGCAGACGTTGTAGTCTTCGTGCGACAAAACTTTTTGGGGAGTTAAGAAAGTGCCGCAATCTTCACAAAGCATTCTGTAGTTGCGAGTTACAGGAATACTGATTATCAAACGGTTGTGACGCAGGCGTTTGCCGCCGAAATCTCTGTAATTCTTATTTTCGCCCAAAGCTGCTATAATTGTTCGGGCTTTAGTGACTACGTGGTCGGGCAGACCTCTGAGATCGATGATATCTCTAGCAAATGATGCTTCCCTCTCTTGTTTTTTGGTTTGTTTTTGTGTCAGCACTTCAACGTACTGCTGCTGCGCCACCAACTCTTGCGTGCAGCGATGGCACGCTTTACCATATCCTTTGTGACCGCACGGAAAAATTCTTTTTCTTTTAGCCATAAAGCAGCGGTATAGGGTTTGACCCACGCCCCTGAATGCTGCTACCCTACCAGTGATGCTTCCGGCATCGAGGCAGTTCTACAAGACGTAAAATCTATTCCCTTGCATAAATTTAATAGGTTGTAACTTTACTCGATCCAATAGCTTTGAACTGTGGTTGGGCTAATAACCTCTATATTTTTTAAAATTTTGTGGCTGTATTGTATTATCATTTACTCGGTTTCTGTTGTGCGGGGCTGGTGGCGCTCAATCTGGCGGGCTGCGGACAAACAAAGCAAGACGTGCAGAATTTACCTCTCACTCTGGCTCCATTGCCTCAAGACCCCTTGTTGCAAGTATACTTCAATCAGTCGATCGCTTCGAGTTATACAGAGCCTTACCGCCAGCAAACTAGACCCGGAGATGATTTAGAAAACTCGATCGCTGTGGCGATCGCCAGTGCGGGATCGACGGTAGATGTAGCGGTTCAGGAGTTTCGCTTGCCCGGTATTGCGAGGGTTTTGGCCGAACGAGGGCGATCGGGAATTAAAGTTAGATTAATTGTCGAACATATGTATAGTCGCCCTTGGAGCGATTTTAGAGGTCAGGAATTAGCGAAATTACCGGAAAGAGAGCGCGATCGTTATAACGAATTTGTGCAACTTGCCGATCGCAATAAAGACGGTAAATTAAGCGCCGAGGAAATCAAGCAAAATGATGCTTTGGTAATTGTCAAGGATGCGGGTATTCCTGTAATTGACGATACTGCTGACGGCAGTAAAGGCAGCGGTTTGATGCACCACAAATTTGTGGTAATTGACGGCAAAACGGTAATCGTCACTTCGGCTAATTTTACCACAAGCGATATACACGGCGATTTCAAGACAGCCGCAAGTCGCGGCAATGCGAACAATTTGCTAAAAATTGAAAATGCTCAAATAGCGCAACTATTTACTCAAGAATTTAACATCATGTGGGGCGACGGGCCCGGAGGCAAACCGGACAGCAAGTTTGGCATCAAAAAGCCGTTTCGTCAAGTGCAAAAAGTAAGAGTAGGGAATTCGACAGTGGCGGTGCAATTTTCGCCGACTTCCCAGACTTTGCCTTGGGAAAAAAGCGTTAACAGTTTGATAAATCGAAATTTGGGTAGTGCGAAAAAGTCGGTTGATTTGGCATTGTTTGTATTTTCGGCTCAGCGGTTGTCCAATACTTTGGAAATTGAAGCTAGCCGGGGAGTTGCGGTGCGAGCTTTAATTGACTCTAATTTTATTTATCGCTCTTATAGTGAAGGTTTGGATATGATGGGTGCGACTTTCATCCAAGATTGCAAGTTAGAAGATGACAATCGCCCTTGGAGAAAGCCGCTGACTACGGTGGGAGTGCCGCTTTTACCAATGGGCGATCGCCTGCACCACAAATTCGGCGTTGTGGACGGCAAAACGGTGCTTACAGGTTCTCACAACTGGAGTGAGGCTGCAAATCACGGGAATGACGAGACGTTGCTGGCGATCGAGAGTCCCGTAGTTGCAGCCCATTTTGAGCGGGAGTTCGATCGGCTTTACAAAGGTGCAACCTTGGGAATTCCCCCCCGAATCAAACAGAGAATTGATGCTAAGAAAAAAGAGTGCGATTCACTACAAGCAGCATCAAAATCTGCGAGTGCTAAACCTCAAATTGCTGCGGGTAAAAAGTTAGTTAATTTGAATGCCGCGACTCAGGAAGAATTAGAAACCTTGCCTGGGGTGGGCCCGAAGTTAGCCGAGAGAATTATTGCCGCGCGGCAACAGCAACCTTTCACCTCTTTGGACGATGTGGCGCGGGTTCAGGGCATTGGGGACAAGATTTTAGAGAGATGGCGCGATCGAGTAACTTGGTAGTTAAGTTCGTACTCCTTAGATATTGCACCATTCTCAAGAACAGGCAAGATGCCTGTTCCACAAGAAAATTCACTCTTTGTGGAACGGGCCGGAGAGCCCGTTCATAAAAGGCTTATTGACAATGGTGCAACCTCTCAGTAATCAGGACTTCATTCCTGACTCTACAAAGTTCACAGTCATAACTTCCGTCCTTCCTTTCGCAACTCAGCATCAAAGACTCCAGCCCTCACTAGAAACCTATTCGATATACTTTGACAACACCTCAGCTCTCAAGTTAAAATAACTGCTAAACAAAATGCTATCTATTCACATTAGAGGTATAGAGAGATGAAACACGCCAGATTTGTTACGGGGAGGCCGCAAATCAAATTCCTAGCTATTTTGGTGGGGGCTTTTTTTTTGACGCTAGCAGCTTTCACCGTTAGCGCCCAGCAGAGTAGCGAAGCACAATTTAGGGTCAAAAACGAAAACGCTTTTAATATTAATTTAATTCAATTTAAGCGCACTGAATATGTAGGCCCCTGTGCCGGTACTGTCTTCTCCCCTGATTCGCAAAGCGCTCGATTTGTCTCCAGCAAAACTCCTCCGGGCCCTAACAGAAGGGTAATGATTAAAAATGTGACTGATGGCATGGAAACTAACCCCTATCCCTACACAGACCGAGGTTACAACAAAGGTGAGTTTTCCGAGGATTTTGGATTTAAGTTGGGTAACAGTCACAAAACAAGAACTTTTTCGGTTTTAGAGGGAGAAAATAAGTTTCTCTATGAAATTAAAGAAAATGACCAAGTTATAGAACAGGGTTCGCTGACGGCTGAAGTTTCTATACAAAACTTAGGTACTTTTCCCCGTCAACAAATTTGTCAAGATCGGGTAGAATGTCGGGATACTTCTGATTGTCGCGACCGTAAAGGCAGAAAAAGAACTTGCAGACAAGAGTGTTTTCCTGTTCAACAGTGTCGCTGTCCGTAACTGCTTGAAAAATACCTAATTCTTTTAATTAACCCCAGAGGAATAAAAGAAGAGAGGCTAAAATTAATTAAGAGAACTAAAACCGGAGCGCGGATAAATATGTCTCAGTCTGTTTTACCTGTTTCGGAAACCGATCGAGTTGATGCTTCGCCCACCTTAACTTTTGAAGAATATCTTGTCTATGAGGGAGAACCTGACGTTCTCTACGAACTTCACAGGGGAAAATTAATACCGATGGCAGCCGCAACGGCTTTACACGCAAGCATCTGCGAATTCTTAGTTTACATATTGCAGCGTTACTTAGCTGAACACAATCTCGATTTGGTGGCAAAAACTAATGTGGGAGTGAGAACGGAAGAGAATTCCTCGCGGATTCCTGATGTGATTGTTTGTACTCAAAGTCTTTGGGAACAACTGCTTGCCAGACCTGGTGCTGGCGTCTTCGATTTAGATGAAACGCCAGTGTTAATTGTTGAAGTTGTCAGCCAAAACGAGCGTCAAGATTACGTGACAAAAAGAGCAGAATACGAAAATGCTGGAGTGCCGGAATATTGGATGGCAGACCCTAAACCTAACCGGACTAGGGTCAGAGTTGTAACTTTGCCGGAAAATGAAACTGCTTACGAACAAACGAATTTTGTGCCAGGGCAAAACATCGTGTCTTTGCAGTTTCCAGATTTGATTTTATCAGTGGATCAAATTCTATCTCCCCCACTTGTCGAAGATTTAATCAGACAAGAACAATCTCGATTACAGCAAGCTGACAGACTGGCGGCGCGCTTGCGGGAGATGGGAATAGACCCGGATACTATTTAATTGATTTTTTGTGGAACAGGCATCTTGCCTGTTCCGCGAGAATTAAGTAATGGGGTGAAAGTAGAATGCCGCTCCTAACACAATATATGTTGCTAAAAGCAGCACTCCTTCGAGCCAATTAGAGCGGCCGTCAAGACTAATTAGATTAGCAATTGTCACTGCGATGGCAACTGCAACTACTTCAAACGGATTGAAGTTTAAATCCATCGGCTGATGAATTATTAATCCGATAATCACCAACACCGGCGCTACCAGCAAAGCAACTAGCAAACTCGAACCCATTGCGACAGAAACTGACAAATCCATATTGTTTTTCATCGCAACTCCCACCGCAGTTACATATTCAGCGGCGCCGCCAACAATCGGCAACAGAATTACCCCTGTAAACAGCGGCGTTAATCCCAATCCTTTGGTAGTTTCTTCGACAACACCGACGAAAATTTCTGATTCAAAAGCAACGGCAACAGTTGAGGCAACTAGCACTCCTATCCACAGCCACAAATTCGGTTTGTGCGTAGTAGATTCCTCTTTGGTATTTTGAGGATTTTCTGACTCTAGTTCTACTAAGCCAACATCGTAAAGATAGCTGTGCGTTTTTAATGAAAATAGCAGAGTTAAAGCGTAAACTGCGATTAGGACGATCGCAGTTATTAAGGAAAGATTCTGAATGGCTGCGGGTTCGACTCCATTGGAGGTATAAATTACCATTGTCGGCAGCAGGATGGCAATCACTGCTAGAGTCATTGTGGAACCGTTCACCCGCGCGATTATTGGCTTAAATTCCTGTTCTTTGTAGCGGATTCCTCCTAGCAGCATGGAAAATCCCATGACTAAAAGCAAGTTGCTGATAATTGTACCGGTTATGCTGGCTTTCACAATGTCAATTAAGCCGGCTTTCAGGGCAACTATGGCAATAATTAATTCCGTAGCATTGCCGAAGACTGCATTTAATAAGCCGCCTATGGAGGGGCCTGTAACGATCGCCACTTCTTCTGTTGCTGTGCTCAACCAAATCGCCAGAGGTATAATGCCTAAAGCGGATGTGATGAAAACTGCAAGGGAACCCCAGTGCAAATACTCAGCGGCGATGGAAATGGGGATGAAAATTAACAGCGCTATGGAAAGAATCTTTTTGATTGACATAGGAACTCGGATGGTGTAAGGAAGGGTGAGGTCGAGTTGTCGGGGCGATCGCAAAGTTGATTTTACACTATTCAACTATTCTCTGACAATTCTGGCGGCAAGTGCGATCGATAAATTGGGAATTTTTAACCGCAAATGCACCCAGATCGAGGCAGATTGAATATAATAGAATTATATCGACATCGGTGAAAAGATATGTCTCAATCTGTAGTGCCAGTTGTTGAATCCAAGCAAATTGATACTTCACCCACCTTGACCTTTGAAGAATACCGATTTTATCAAACTGATTCCGATCTACAATATGAACTGTACAAAGGCAAATTAATTCCGATGCCAACCGCAACAGTTTTACATATCAAAATTTGCGAATATTTAGTTTACCAATTGCAGCGTTATCTAGCTGAACACAATCTTGACTTAGTAGCAAAAACAGGTCTGGGAGTAAGAACAGAAGAAGATACCTCTCGGATTCCTGATGTAGTTGTTTGCACTCAAAGTCTTTTGGAACAAGCTGCTGCTAGACCAGGTTCTGGTATCCTCGATTTTGAGGAAAAGCCGCTGTTAGTCATAGAGGTAGTGAGTCAAAATCGGCGCGCCGATTATGTGGTTAAACGAGCTGAGTACGAACTAGCTAACGTACCTGAATATGTAATTGTTGACCCTACACCTAACAAAGAACTGGTGCGAGTTTTAGCCTTTCCTGAAGGTGAAGACATCTATACACAAACAGATTTTGTGCCGGGGCAACAAATGGTGTCTGTAGTATTTCCTAATCTGACATTATCAGTGAATGAAATACTGTGTCCGCCATTAGTTGAAGGGTTGATTAAAGCAGAACACGCTCGGTTCCAGGAACTTGAGCAGCAAGCTGCGGTGGAGCGCCAACGGGCTGATGAGCAGGGCCAACGTGCTGAAAGATTGGCGGCGAGGTTGCGAGAATTAGGAGTAGATCCCGATCGCATTTAGGAGGTTTCTGTCAGATCCCCGAATCCTTAAAAAAGTCGGGGATCTGGGTATTCTGTTGTTTGAGGTGGGCTTGATACCGTGCAGCTATTCAACCCAACGCACCCGCACAAAATGAGCTTCGCGTCCCCAGAAGTCGTGACTTACAGTAATATCAACAACACTCAAATTAAACGGAATAGCAGTGGTGACGTACCGCTGAGCCAGAGAGCCCACATCAGGGGCTAACTGAGCCGCAGCAGCCGCCGCTGCACCCAAACCTAAAAGTTGTAGAATCGGCCCGCGAGGCAGGGCTAAATTGATGCCGACAGCAAGTCCTGCCGTTAGCAGCATTGCCACCGACAAATTCGTGCCACAGCGGGGATGTACAGCTAAATCCCACTCTCCGCTGGCAATCCGCTGCAAAGCCTCGCGCACTGCCTGACGCAACTGTGCAATGTTAACGTGGCCATAAAGATAAAACCCTTGGTCTGTGGACATCCCGCCCAATAACTCATTATCGGCTCTTGCTGTCGTCGCACCAAAGGATTGGCTTAGTACCCAAACCGTAGCGTGTTCCAAAGCATGAACTTGGCGCAAAGTCAAGACTTCCTTCAAACCGGGCACAAAATTGAGTTGTCGCAACAAATCAGCATCTTGAGTCCGCTGCGGGGCAAAGTCCAAGGGAAACTGGCCTGTGCGGCCGGAAGCAGAAGCAGTAGTTGTCATATCAAAACGCCTCCATTAACTCCATTAAGTGGATATTTAAGATTAGCAATTCGGTTGAGAAAAAGCCGATCGTAAATTATCAATAGTTGTGACTTTAAAACCTAGCAAGGCAGGTTTTGTGCAAAAATTATTAGCCATCAACCTGCCCTTACTAATAGATCGCACTTATTCCCAGTTTATCGTTCGAGCCGCTGGCCGTCGCGGAACACTCCCGGAAGTCGCCGGCCTCTGGTATCGATAATTGTGCCTTTGCCGTGAGGCAATCCCTTGCGTAACTCTCCCTGATAGCGGATACCGTTGGAGAACGA
The DNA here is from genome assembly GCF_036700405.1 of Microcoleus sp. T3_D1. Lineage (NCBI taxonomy): Bacteria > Bacillati > Cyanobacteriota > Cyanophyceae > Oscillatoriales > Microcoleaceae > Microcoleus > Microcoleus sp. T3_D1. The sequence goes on along the minus strand of NZ_JAUBOV010000092.1, from coordinate 4,182 downwards.
ACAGTTACCCCTGCCATCAAGTTCTTGACTATAGAACTGTCCCGAACACCGACTGCCGTCAGCGCGGGTGAACGCTCCCGTACCTAAAGGCTTGCCCCCTAAAAATTGACCCACAAAGCGATCGCCATTGGCAAAAATGAATTGCCCTTGTCCCGTGGGTACGCCTACTTTTTGATCGAGAGAAAACGACCCTATATAGCGATCGCCATTAGTAAAAATAGCGGTCCCGGAACTAACTTTGCCATCTCGGAATATGCCCTCCACGCGGGCGTCGTCCTTAAATATAAATTGTCCTCGACCATTTGGTTTGCCCAGACGGAACTGCCCCTCATAGCGATCGCCGTTGGAATATATGTATACCCCAGTGCCACTGGGCAAACCGTTAACGAACTGTCCGATGTAGCTATCACCGCTGTCATAATCGCACCTCACTCTACCTGTCGCGATAGCTGGCACGCAGCGGCCGGTTCTAGCTTCTGTTCCTTGCGCCATTGAGGGCAAGGGATAAGTCGCGTAACTACCAATTCCCAACACTGATGCAACTAATAAAGCGATTCCACTGGTCCAAGAAGGGGAAATCATCAATCAACTTGCTCCTATGCGCTGTTAGATATTATCTTCTTCTGTCCTTTGTCTTTTGTCCCATTTGTTGTCAAAAGTTAGCTGAAAACCTCAATCATTTATCCTTTACGAAACTCCGGGCTTGCCGTTGCGAAATACCCCCGGAAAGCGCCTACCTCTAGCATCGATCATCGTCCCGACACCGTGAGGCACTCCCTTTCGCAATTCTCCTTCATAGCGCGTCCCGTTGGGGAAAGTGCAGGAGACACTAGCGTCAAGTTCTTGATTAAAAAATCTGCCTGAACAGCGAGTGCCGTCTACCCGCACCAATACCCCAGGGCCAAAGGGTGAGCCTGCAAAGAATTGTCCTTCGTAGCGATCGCCATTAGTATAAAAAAATTGACCTCGCCCTGCAGGTTGGCTGCTAATAACTTTTGTCTCAAGGTTCTGGACGACTCCGAAGTCTCCCACGTAGCGCTCACCGTTGGGGAAAACCACCGTCCCCGATCTCATCGTGCCGTCTTGGAACACGCCTATGTAGCGGGCATCATCTTTAAAAATGAATGTCCCTCTACCATTGGGCACTCCCCTCCGAAATTGTCCTTCGTAGCGATCGCCATTAGCGTACACGTAGACTCCGCTGCCGTCGGGCAGGCCGTTAACGAAGTTTCCCTCGTAGTTATCGCCTGTCTCGTAATTGCATTTCACTCTTCCCGTAGGAAGGCTGCCTTGGCAGAAGGGAGAGCGTTTTTCTTCTTCTGGTTTTGGATCAGGTGTTGGTTGAGCCATTGATGGCTGGGGATTCAAGAGATTAGTGGCGCTGCCGATACAAGAAGCAACTAATATCACCATCCCTAATTTTTGAATTGAACCGAGCATGATCGATCTCCTTTAACTTCAATTACTAATAGGGATTTTCTAAAAGCTAATACTCGCTCAAAAGTCCTCTATTGTTTAATCCCTCTACTAATTTTACCTTCAGGTTCGATATCTGCCCTAAATGCAAAAAGGCAAAAACTCTAATTTTTGCCTTTAGCATTTTTCCTGCTTTACTGTCAATTTTCAGCGTCGCGCTGAGCTATTCGGATTTGGGAGACGGCTAATAACTGCATTGGCTGGTTGTGGTTGGCGACTGGGGGGTTTTTCGCCCACACCTTTGGCTACCTCAACGCCGTTTTCCTCCAGAATCACGATCGGATCTGCTCCTTGCTTGAGATCGACCCGCTTCACCAACACTTGCCCGTTAGAGAGCCGCTGCCCGACTTTGACATATCGGCTGGTTGGTTCATTCGGTACTTTGACAATCACTTGCGTCTCGTTCCCGACTTTTACCACCCCGCTGACTTCTGTGCTTGTAGCGAGGTCAGTAGAAGGCGGTGGCGGCGGTGCCGGAACTACTGGGATGACTGGAGGAGGCGGGGGATTTGGATCTACCCACTGGGGCGGGCGCTTGTCTACTGGCAGTTCCGGCAGATCCGGCACTCCTATGGGTCTAGCGGCTATTGGCTGGGGGGGGCGCGGGGGTCCTGGACGGGGAGTCGGCCGATTCCGCGCATCTTGGGGTCTACTTGCTATGGGCCCAGTAGTTCCAGGGGGACGGGTGCCAGTACCTCTTCTTACCCTGGCATTGGGGTCTCTCCATTGGGGGGGACGCTTGTCTACTGGCAGTTCCGGCAGATCCGGCACTCCTATGGGTCTCGCTGCAATGGGTTCAAGTCCAGGCGGGGATGTACGAGTACGACCTAACTGAGGAGCATCTAGCCCCGGAACTATGGGCGGCAAGCCAATTTGTCCCCCGATGCCTCCGGGTAAGGAACCATTTCTGCCACCGCCACCGCCACCTAACCGAGGAGCAGTTAGCCCTGGAACTAGGGGAGGCGAGCCAATTTGCCCTCCATCACCTCCGGGAAGTAAAGGGCCTCCCGCTCGATCCCGTACTTGCTGAGTGCCCGCTCGACCCCCCGTGGGTTGCCTGGTGATAGTAATCGTCTGATTAGGCCTGTTAATTGCGGGGGGAGCCAATAACTCGGGAATTTGGGGTAATACCGCAACTTCTCGCTGTGGCAGTTTGGGGAGTTCTGAGGTAATCCCACCCGCTCCGTTGGCTCCTGCAGGGATTTGTAATGCGATCGGCGGCAGTGGCCCAAAGGGGTCTACCTGAGAAGGATTGGCTGTCACAGGGCCTTGCGGCACCGGCTGAAGCGGAAGCGTTGGATTCCTGTTTTTGTTGTCGCCGATATTTGTTTGAGCCTGTCTTGCTCGTTCGTCTGGGTTGGTCGATCGAATTAACCCTGGAGGCTGGGCGGCTACTATTGGAGACTGGAAAGTCTGACCTGCTGGGGTGGGGCTGGCTCCGGCAGCCGGAGACGGAGAGGCTGCACTCGGGCTGGGGCTGGGGCTGGCTGTGTTGCTGCCCTCGCCACCGCAGCCTGCGATCGAGAAAGCTAGTAGTCCTATAGTTGCAAAATATAAAAGTTTGTGCATTGCCGATCGCCCCCAAATGCTTAATTTCAAGATATGCAACAAGGCTCTGCAATTACAGCCAGTTGCCGTTTATTAGTTTATCTGTGTTCGATGTTATGCGATCGCTTAACAATTGCCAACTTTTCCTGACGATCCGATCGGGCTCTTCGGCCGCTGGGTTTTCTGGAGCGGGTTAGGATATCAATGGTGGCCGTTGTTCGACATATTGAATTAATTAAGGTATTTAGATAATGGCAAAAGTGATTCTCAAGCGGATTTGGCGATCGGGCTTTGTTTTTGCGATTGTTTTGGTGGGTGTGGGATCGGTGGGGGGCGGCGAGGTGCTTTCTGATTCACATCAGCCAGAAACCCAGGTGATGACATTGGTTCCCGATGTGAGTTCCCAGCAGCACGCGCGGCGGAGCTATCCTGCAGGGAATCGCACTATAACGCGATCGGGATTGACAACTGGCCAATTGTACTCTCAGTTTTGGAACCCATCCAATCGTGGTGCCAAACCCCCAGCAAATCAACGGGCGAAGCCACCGGGGAATCCACAGGTATTTCAAGCTAAAATCAAGCGTCGCGCTGGCGGGACGCCGGTGATTGATGTGGTATTTAACGGCAACAAGACTTTTGAGATGATTCTCGATACCGGGGCGAGCGGCACTTTGATTTCTCAGCGGATGGCTACTGCACTGGGAGTGAGGCCGGTGCGTACCATCAGAGCGGGGATCGCTGACGGTAGCGTTGTCGAGTTCCCGATCGGCGTAGTGCGATCGATTCGGGTTGGGGGTGCTGCGATCCAAAATGTCGAAGTGGCGATCGCCAAACAAATGCCAATAGGTCTGCTCGGTCACGATTTCTTTGGCAATTACGATGTCAAAATTAAAAAAGATGTTGTAGAATTTTATGTCCGCTGAAAGTGAGCCGATTCGGAAACGGATTTTTGCTCAACTGGTTTAAAGTTATTCCCAGCCCAGTCAAAGCTGTTTAATCTCTTCCTTGAGGCAGTAGTAAAAGTCCGCCATCTGTGGTATTCTTTTTAGTGTTTCAATAGCAACCTACCGTTGAACAATTCGTCAGAAACCTCAGCCTAAAGGCGTGAGGCTTGAAAGAGAAATCTAACAGGCCATTCTGACCAGACTAAGCTTTAAA
>NZ_JAUBOV010000091.1:0-26667 GCF_036700405.1 Microcoleus sp. T3_D1 | reverse complement strand
AATTTTGTATACCCTTCATCGGGCTGCAAAGACGCCCACATCATAGCTGTACTCAGCTTGATGTGGGAGTATGTCACGAGTTTAACCAAGTATAAAGGTTTAACAACGCGGTTTCTGGTCACTCGTCCGTAAGTTCTATGTAGGTTAGCACTTCCTTTAGAAAGTAAAAGTTGTGCGGAGGACACCCACTCCTACTGTGTCATTATCCTTAGTTCCTTCTGGATTGAACAGCACAAAAGCTCCGGGTGTAATGCTGATATTATCGTTGACTTTGAAGCGGTAATAAGCTTCTAAATGGTAAGGAGTTGCTTTGTTTTGCTGAAAACGAGCACCGCCACTTACCGAATCGCGATCGAGCGGCTGTCCAAACAGAATACCTGCATTATTACCCTGTGCGAACAAATCTCGGAAATGGAAACCTACCATCCAACTGTTGAAAGTTGTAGAAGCATTGCTTCTTTCAGCATCAGCAATTATCCAACCTCCATAGGTAGAAACAGCAATTTTCGGAGAAAGACGCCAAGTTAAAGTACCGCCAAACGAATTCATCCTCACGCCACCGCTAACAGGTTCTCTATCTGATCCCAAAATAGAACCCAAATCGGCATCACCTAATCCTGTAGCAAGAATATTCAATTTGTGGCGACTGTAAGCGTAATTTAAACCTATGTCGATACTGCTGGTAGGTTTAATAGTTAACTGCGCCGCAGCCACGGTACTTCCCTCAAATGCACCAGCTCCTAAAGGCGTGGCTGGAAAGCCTAAATCATTGGGCAAGGCTGCATTTACACTGCCGTACAAAGCTGTCAAATTGAGCTTTTTGGAAATGTTCCAAATAAACCCGCCTGCCGATGCCAAACCGCTGCCAGAAGTGCCACCGGATACGCGGACAACAGGGTTGTAACCTGCAAATCTAGAGACGGCTTCTTGCCCTTCTCCAGCAAAAGGAGTAATTGCTTGAAAAGCGTCGGAAGTTTCGGCTTTCGGGCCGGCAAATAAAGTGATGCTGTTAGAAACTGGAAAGACGTAAAGCAGCTTGTAAAGTTCAACAGCATTGGCGTCAATGCTAGATAGAGTCTGAGGATTAATTCCGGGAAATTGCGGTTCAAAACTCAGTTTTGCTTGACTATCAGACAAACCGCTAAATGCCCCTGTTGACAAACCTAAATTAGGCCCGAAGCTGCGAATGTTGTAAGCTTGCAAGCCAGTTATTAGGGTATCTTTGCCTGTAAAACTGGTCAGCAGATTCAAGCGCACTCGGTAGTTTAAGACTGTCTGAGTATCGCTGTTATTGTTTTTAGTAGTGTCGGCAACGCTAAAAATTGCTTCGCCGCTGAGTTTAGTTGTTGTCGAAAATTGATTGGCTTCTAGTTCGGCGGTACGGGATTCTAAAGCATCGACTCGACCCCGCAAAGTGGCTAATTCTGCTGCAAATTCTTCTTGCAATCTTTGCAATGCGGCTAAGTCTTCCTTGGTTGCTAAGTTGGTTGTACCTGTTTTAATTAGCTCAGTAACTTTATCCAAGCAAGCGTTTAAACCGGCGGCAAATTCGTACCGAGTCATTGCCCGATTGCCTCGGAATGTGCCGTCTGGATATCCTGCTATGCAGCCGTATCTTTCTACTAGAGATTGCAGGGCTTGAAATGCCCAGTCCGTCGGGCGCACGTCGGAGAGTTGAGATACAGATGTTACTTGCTGGAGTTCGCTGGATTCTGAAGTTTCGCTGTTGGCTGCTGCGGGTTCTAAGGAAGCGCTGTTTTCGATTTCAGCTAACTTTTCGGAAGTAGAAGTTTCTGTTTGGGCAATTACTGGTGCAGGGTTAGGGGTGGGAATGACAGATGTTTTTTCTGTGACTTCTGCTGGTGTCTGCGAGTTGTGGGAAGGGGCAACAGATACTTGTTCTGTGACTTTTGCTGGGGCTGGGTTTGCTGGTTTTTCGGCTAAGTTTAATGAGTTTTCCCCGGGATTTTCTGCGGTTAATGCTGCTGTTTCGGGCCGATTCAGGTTGGCAGTTTCTTGGGGGAGATTGGCGAGTTGATTGGTTGTTGAGACGGTGTTGTCAACTTGCAGCCCCTCAACTAATTTTAAGTCGGATGTTTCAGGTGCTTTGACCTGATTTTCAACAGTTGTATTCAGGCTAATTTTAGCCTCTGACTCTTTTAACTCTTCAGTACCTAATGTCTTTTTTTCGGCGGGAGGCATGGCTGCCAATGGTAAAGAACTGGCAAGTATATACAGTAAACCTACTGCGCCAGCACTAAATAGTAGATGTGCTTTCACTAGAACTCCTCACAAATTAGATTGTAAAATTGCTATTAGCTTTCTAGGAATTGTAAAACTATTTGGTATCGCCAACCACAAAGTTTTGAGTTAATATTTTTTATAGGTTTAATAAAATAAGTAAAACAACCGCCTGCTATAAGAGCTTAAGACCGCTAGGCATTTTTTGCGAGTTATTTATCTATCGGGTGAATGAGATTATCACAAAAGTTGTATTTTAGCAATTAATTTTTCAACATTCGATCGAGCTTTTGCAAAATAACCACAGCCGCAATCACACTAAGAGCCAAACCCAACCAAAAATTATCCGCCGCCCATTTACCTCCATCCAAAGCCAAACCCCCCAGCGGCGGCCCGATTAAATAGCCGATCGCCCAACACTGAGAACTAACCGCCAAATACACGCCGCGTAAAGACTCCGGCGCTAAATCCACCACCAAAGCAGAAGCAAAAGGCGTATAAGCAACAGTCGCCATCGACAAAAAGCTCAAGCCTAAAACAGCTAAAAATAGATTGCCAGTTGCAGCCATTCCCGTCAAGCCGATCGCGATAAATCCCATTCCCCATAGCAGCGCCGAAATCATCAAAGCTTTCGAGTGGGAAAACCGCCTCAAAGCTTTAACAACCGGCAGTTGCAAAGCCACAGTTAAAAACGTGCTAAAAGCAAACAAAACGGTAATTGTACCTGTTGAAAAGCCTTTCCCCGATGTCCCCACCGCGACAAACTTGCTAAAGTACAGCGGCATTGTGGTTTGGATTTGGGAAATATATAATGTGAACAGAGTATTTACTAAAGCATAAACTAGAAGACTGCGATCGCTCAGCGCCACCATCCAACCATTTTCCCGATTTTTTTTGCCTCTATCCCCTGAATTAACTGGTTTGTAGGTTTCGGCGATCGCGATCGCAACTACTGCAAACAGCACTAAAAACGAGATACCATCAATAATAAAGAGCGATCGATAATTCCCCGTTACAGCAATCAACAAACCGCCCAAAATAATCCCAACTTGCAAACCCAAATTATCAGCCAGCCGCGTCAAAGCAAAAGCCTCCTGTCGCTGTTCGCCCTCGGTTAAATCTGCCACCATCGTCTCGGTTGGAGGCCAATACAAACCCACACCAAAACCCATCAGTAAATTGCCCGCAATTAAGCCAGCGAAATCATTAGTCCCCGCCAGTACAAAAGAAGCGGCAGCCGAAATAATTGTCGCCAGCAATAAAGTTCGCCGCCTTCCCCAAAATTTGGAATCGCAAAAAGAACCGCCCAAAATTCTGCCGAATATTCCCGAAACTGAACCGCTACCCAAACCAATTCCAACAGCAGTAGCAGATAAACCGACGCGATCGACAAAAAATATCGGCGCGTAAAATAAAGTAAAACCGGTGCCGCTTTGGGAAAGGAATCTGCCGGCGGCAAGAATCCAGACTTGAGAGGGGAGACGGGGCAACCAAGAGGATAATTGAAATTTAGGCATAAGCTGTTGTGCATTTAAATTGTATATTTCGAGTCCCGATCAAAAATCGTCAAATCCTCTCCCCCTCTCCCCTTCCCCCCCTCTTCCTCTCTAGTACCATAGGCAATCTAGATGCAACACAGCTTATATTATTTATAATAGTCGGCGGTTGAAACCGCGTCTAAACTAATGAACAGTCGGCGGTTGAAACCGCCTCTACACAAACGAAGTCCGCCTTCGCGGACTCAAGAATTAAGCAGGTATTAAAGCAGGATTTGGTATTATGGAGTCAAACCCAAACTTAACCTTACTTGTTCGCGAACTTCGCGACAAAAATTTAATGCTTCGCGGGCTGTATCTTTATCAGCCGAAGCCCCCGGATAGCGATAGGCAACGGAGAAAGCAGTTAACGCTAAAAGTTTTGTGCGAAGCTTATCCCACCCAGGCTCAACGGGCAACAGCAAATCTAACAAAACCGTCAAATTATGCGTTCTGCTGAAAGCAATTACTGCTTCCTGCAAACGCGCTTTTAGATATTTCTCGGCACACTGTTGAGCGTGAAAACACGCCGCATCATAATTCGGAGATTTTCGCGCTCGCAATTCCCGCAAAGCTGTAGTAAAAGCGCCCTCAGCTTTATCAACCCATTCAAGTGTGAGCGGATTCATAAATCACCTTTCCTTTCTCGATGATTTCCCGCAAAAATAAATCATTCCAAGCTAGACGTTGTTCAATTTCCGAAGGAGTTCGCACTAACAAATCTACAGCAAAGTTTGGCTGAGTTTGATTTAATATTTCCCAAGTTTTACGAAGATTATTACCATCCGAAGATAAAACTACCAACATATCAACGTCCGAATCTTCTGTGGGATTTCCATAGGCGTAAGAGCCGAACAAAATTATTTTTTGCGTTTGGAATTTATTGGCTATTGCCCGACTCAATTCCATGATTGTGTTCATTTCAATCATTTGCTAACATTTTTAATATTTTTCAATTCAACTGTAATAATAACACATGAAATTTCTGGAGTCTCTCCCTCCAATGAGTAATTATCAATAGATTTTTGACGATCGCCATAAATTTTAAACTGTTGCTGTTGGCTCGCCCGTTGGCGTTAGCGAAGCGATCCGAAGGAAAGCCATCGAAGAGGAGCACCCGCAAGCTTAACAATTCTTCTCAGTTAGTTACACAAAAGTTACCATTAATTTAAAAATACTTAACACGATTTTATAAAAAAGTTAGTTAAACTCTAGAAAAGGCAGAAGAAAATTTTAGAGGCTCAATTATATGACAGCTATTACAACATCAAGAGTGGAATCAATCAAACCGCGCTGGCAAGCAATTGTCATGGTTGCCCTAATTTTCTGGCTCAGCGTTAGCCTGATTTTGGATCTAGTAATTATGCCCAGTCTCTACGTATCTGGCATGACGACATCACCGGAGTTTGCAACAGCCGGGAATTTAATGTTCTGGGGATTCAACCGCGTTGAGTTAATCTGTTCGGGCCTGGTGGCAACGGGTTTGATGGTTTTGAGCAATTTAGTCGGTGACTTCGGCAAGCGCAGCCGCACAGCAATTTTATTATCATTGGTACTTCTGACGATCGCCCTGATTGACACCTACGCCCTGACACCCCAAATGAGCGCCTTGGGAATGCAGCTAAATCTGTTCGATTCCGCAGCAGAAGTACCCGCCGGGATGAATCTACTGCACCAAGGCTATTTTGCCTTGGAAGCGCTGAAGTTGGCTGTCGCCGGTACGCTGCTGGGCTGGTGCTACCAAAACCAAGTTTAATCGACAGAAGGCTAAGAGGTTGAGTTGAGAAAAAAAACTCACCCTGCAGCGGGGGGCGTGAATTCACGCCCCCCGCTAATTTTTTAAATTTTAACGCGATCGTAAACACCGGATTTGATATTCATCGGCGTTAATCTGTGTTTATCTGCCTGTATCTGCGGTTAAAAAAAGATAATTTATTAACCGCCCCGGACAATGGATTGACGCTGATTCACGCAGATGAAGAGAAGAGAGATATGAATAATCTCCGATGCTAACAGATTTGATATAACTATACTGTCAAGTTTCCTGAACCCGCGCAAAAACCGATACTTGCGAACTACTCCTGTGGTGGAGAAATCAAAATTTTAGACTCTTTTTCAAACTCCCAGATTCATCTGTAGAGTAAATCTAAAATCTAAAATCTAAAATCTAAAATCGACTGACGGCACGCCCTATTCGGATGCTTCCGGTAAATCGGCTTTTGGCCACAGCAGGCGCAAGCCCATCACCGCAAATCCGATCGCCGCGAGTCCCTTTACCAGTCGTTCCGGCAACACCTCTGCCGTGCTGAAGCCAATGCCCACGCCGATTAAACTCGCCAGCAGCAGCGCCGACGCCGTACCGAAAAATACAGCCCGTGGCGAGTTACAACTGCTGCCCAGGGCGATCGCAGCTAATTGACTTTTGTCTCCCAATTCTGACAAAAACACTGTAATAAAACTGATTCCCAAAAGTTGCCAGTCCATATTTTTTTCGCTTCTTAGTTAGCTATTGTAGAAATCTACGACTTACCGACAGGCAGACAATTAACCCAGCACTTCCCACAGCAGAACCGCCGAAATCGCCAGTAAAATCACTCCGGCTGCTCTCTCCAAAGTTCTCGGAGCAATCCGACTAGCCAGCCACCTTCCCAGCAACACCCCCAGCAAACTGGTTGCTATCAAAGCCGAACCCGCACCCGCAAAAACGATCCAAGGATTTCGAGATTCAGCCGTCATCAGCAAAATCGCGAGCTGAGTTTTGTCTCCAATTTCAGCTAAAAAAATAGTTGCAAAAGTCGAAGCAAAAATTGCCCAGTGCTTTGGCTTCAGTTTCTTTTGTTCCTGACAAATATCGGGATTTACAGTCACTGAGAGTTCAGCGGGCTCCGGGGTTAAAGCAGCACAAATCTCAGAAGCCTCTTTTATTTGTAGTTGTAGCTGTTGTGGCAAATCGTAATTGAGGTTTACTGAGTCAGAAGCAGACAAGCTTGGCGGAACAGAATCAAGTTTCACGGGCAATGAGTGCTAAACGCTATTTATTTTTGACTTGTACTTTTGATTGTAACTTTCTCTGTGCCTGCTTTTACCAAACCAGGGTCATCTTTTTCCCCGGAGATTTCAGCAACTGATTCCTGGAAGCACTCACCGCACCCAAAAAGGCCTACAAGCCCCCAGATTTATCTGTCGAGTCAATCTAAAATCTAAAATCTAAAATCTAAAATTGACTGACTGACTTGCTTCATGTGCCGTAAGTTCGATCGCCCGCGTCTCCCAAACCAGGTACAATAAAGCCCTGTTCGTTGACTATTTCGTCGATCGTTGCCGTATAAATAGTCAAACTCGGGTACTCTGCACTCAGCCTCTTCAAAGCCGGAGGAGCAGCCACCACAGAGATAATCCGAATCAAGCTCGGATCAATTCCCCGTGCAGTCAATTCCTGCATAGTCGCTATAATCGTGCCGCCAGTCGCCAGCATCGGCTCGCTAATTATCACCCGCGTTTCCGGGTTAAACTGCGCCGGCAATTTGTTCAAATAACAAGTCGGTTGCAGCGTCTCCTCATTTCTTGCCATGCCGAGGTGGTAAACCGACGCCAGCGGCACAACCGTCTGAATTCCTTCGAGTAGTGCCAAACCCGCCCGCAAAATCGGTACCACAACTAACGGAGCTTCCGGGTTGATAAAAGCCGCCGGACATTCTGCCAAAGGCGTCTGCACTGTGGTTTCCACTGTCGGCAGCCATTCTCGAATCGCCTCGTAAGCCAGCCACCTTCCCAATTCTGTCATCGCAGAACGAAAAAGTACCGAGGGGGTGGCGGCGTCGCGGGCAACAGCCAGCCAGTGTTTAATTAATGGATGCGGAGGAACGTAAACGCGCAGTTGCAGGGACATTAGGAAATTGGGGAGATTGCTAGGTTTGAGGGATTTTATGCCGTGCGATCGATCTTCTTCGAGGGCTTCCCCAACCGGCGATCGATCGCTCTGTGCAACTTATCACATCCTTGAGGGCGCATACAAGCCAGAGATTGAGTTAGAACCCATTCGCCGATCGACCTCCATCAGCTTATTGAAATATTTTTCCAATAGTATTGACATTAATTAGCAACAAGGCTATAGTAATTTTTAGTGTTCTCCTCTCAAAGGATCGGCAGACGGGGGCAGTCGGCAATGGTAGACTGTTCCCGCATTTTTTTTTGGAAGCTGGGGCATCGGCCAAACAGGGCATCGGCCAAACAGGGCATCGGCCAAACAGGGCATTGAGCATTGCCGAACTTCGGTCTTCCTGACATCCGCTACATCCGCTACATAATCCGTTGCCGAACTTCTTGCTTCTGGAGCGATCGACTGTAAAATCATAGAAATATTAAGATTTTTAACCCAATGTCAGCTCCTACCCAATCCCAGTTATTTTCTCCCAACTCCCGCCCTACAGAGCAAGAGTTTGATGTAATTGTCATCGGTTCCGGCATTGGTGGACTCGTGACAGCCACCCAGCTAGCGGCTAAGAAAGCCAAAGTTTTAGTGCTCGAAAGCTATACAATTCCGGGGGGTAGCGCTGGATATTTCGATCGAGAAGGCTACAGATTCGATGTCGGCGCCTCCATGATTTTTGGCTTCGGACAGCGCGGCACCACCAACCTCCTCACCCGCGCCCTGAAAGCAGTCAACGTCACCTTAGAAACCATTCCCGACCCCGTACAGCTTCACTATCACTTACCCAGCGGCTTGGAACTTGAAGTTCCCCAGGCTTATGACAAATACTTGCAAGAATTAACTGACAGGTTCCCTCACGAACGCGAAGGAATCCACAAATTTTACGGCGAATGCTGGAGCGTCTTCAACTGCCTCAACGGGATGGAATTGCTATCCCTAGAAGAACCCGGATATTTGGTTCGAGTCTTTTTTCAGAATCCTTTAGCCTGTTTGGGATTAGTAAAATATCTGCCTCAAAATACTGGCGACATTGCGCGGCGCTACATAAAAGACCCTACTTTGCTGAAATTTATCGACATGGAATGCTACTACTGGTCTGTAGTACCCGCAGACTTGACGCCGATGATTAATGCCGGAATGGTATTTTCCGACAGACATTACGGCGGCATAAATTATCCCAAAGGCGGAGTCGGTCAAATCGCCCAAAAATTAGTAGAAGGATTAGAAAAATGCGGCGGCAAAATTCAATACAAAGCTAAGGCGAAAAAAATTATTACACAAAACGGCCGCGCTGTCGGAGTCGAGCTAGCAACCGGCGAAGTTTACCGGGCTCATCGGATAGTTTCTAACGCCACGCGGTGGGATACTTTTGAGAAATTGCTGCCCGCAGAAGAGATGCCGGCTAGCGAAAAGAAATGGCAGCAGCGCTATCAAAAAGCCCCCAGTTTCTTGAGTTTGCATTTGGGAGTGGAAGCAGGCGTAATCCCTGTCGGTACTGCCTGCCACCACATTTTGTTAGAAGATTGGGACAAAATGGAAGCGCCGGAGGGAACTGTTTTGGTGTCCATTCCGACCGTGCTCGACCCGGATTTAGCTCCCGCAGGATATCACATCGTTCACGCTTTTACTTCGAGTTGGATGGAACAGTGGGAAGGACTTTCGCAGCAGGAATACGAAGATAAAAAGGAAGAGGCTGGAGGGAGAATTATTGAAAGATTAGAAAAGATTTTTCCCGGTTTAGATGCCGGTTTGGATTATATGGAAGTTGGGACTGCGCGCTCTCACCGCCGCTTTTTGGGGCGCGACGACGGAACTTACGGGCCGATTCCGCGACAGAAGCTAATGGGTTTGCTGGGAATGCCGTTTAATCGAACTTCTATGCCTGGTTTGTATTGTGTGGGTGACAGTACGTTTCCCGGACAGGGTTTAAATGCGGTGGCGTTTTCTGGGTTTGCTTGCGCGCACCGAATTGCGGTTGATTTGGGTTTTTAGTGGTAGTGGTAGGGTAGGGTGCGTCAATCGATTTTAGATTTTAGATTTTAGATTTTAGATTGACTTGCGCGAGATAAATGCGGGGGCAATAAGTGATTTTCGATTTTCGATTTTGGATTGATTCCACGGATAAATCACGTGGCGGATACCACCTTTGAAATTCGTGGTCAGATTGTTCGCTTGAAATACGAGAGAAAATGTGAGGTTCCGGGGCAGTCTACAAAAAGACTAAAAACCCGGTTTCTGGGGAGAAACCGGGTTTTTAACCTCAAAATTGGCGTTTTCCATTCTTTTAACGAGTTTACTGGTCGTAGCTGCCGCCGACGCCGATTTGGGTATTGTAGATTGTGGCATTAGTGATGGTCATATCTTCCATTGATGCGCCGGATACGTCAGCGGTGTTAATGATGGCCGCGGTCAGATTTGCCCGATCGAGGTCTGCGTCATTTAAACTGGCATTAGTCAGGAAAACTTGGGTTAAGTTAGCACCCGTCAAGTTAGCACCTGTCAAGTCCGCGCCTTCGAGGTTGGCATGAGATAGGTTTGCTCCTCGTAAATTTGCTTCTCTCAAGTCAGCACCAATTAAATGGGCTCCCATTAAATCTGCTCCTGACAAGTCGCACTTAAAACATTGCCCGGTTGACAATAACTGTTGGACGTGAGCGGGATTTTCAGCGCGAGCCGGGCCCGCCAACAGTAGGGGAGTAATTAAAAAAGTAGCGGCTAATAGATTGCGTTTCATAATCCCTTTTCCTCACAGACTCTGTATTCAAGTTCTTGTCTTGATATCTACAATCTTACCACGGTTGTTTTCGCAAGTTGCGCTCTAATTCACAGCTTGGCTGTGACATCGATTGCCCTCAACAACGCATACATGGTCTCGACCAGCTTGCAAAACTTTATTTCGCAAAACTTAACACTGCCGAACTTAATACAGTGCCTTTTTGTAGTAACCTTTTCTAGGTTAGCTAGGATAGCCAACAGATGCGTCTTTCTGAAGATGGATATGATTCGCAATGCTATGGATGATTTTAGCTGCGCTCTTATCGCAAAAAGTTTACAAAAAATACCTGGTTTTTAATAAAAGTGTCACGAGACAGAAAATTTAATTTAAAATAAAGATAAGCTTATAACTTTATAGGTAGACGAAAAGCAGTCACAGGCCCGATCCCCAGCCCAAGCTCGGCTGCATTTTTAACAATAAATTTTAATTAGGTCTCAGCAGCGCCGTAAAAATCCACCTAGTGCTTGGAAATCAGCACTTTTTTGGAATGTCGCAGAATCAACGCGATCGCAAAACTCAATTAAATATGCTCAAAAACGATTCCTCCAAGTATCTGCCAACCTTAGCTCAAGTAATAGACCGCTACCCCTTGACAGTTGCGCCCGATACCCCACTAGCAGAAGTAATTACCCTGATGGGCCAACGGCGCCCAAGTTGCTCTCTAAACGCAGACATTCCACCAACCGATATCTATCAGCCACTAACAGAAATCGCAAATTCCCCCACTAAGAGTGCATTCAGAGACGCGACAGGTATCTGCGTCTTTGTCGTGGAAAAATCACTCTTAAAATTATCCTCGCCCTCGGCTCCACATTCTCACTTGCAAGGAATCTTCACCGAAAGGGATCTTGTCGATTTGATTGCCTCGGGCAAAAACTTAAAAGGTGTCACCATCGCAGAAGTGATGAGGCAGCCGGCAGCAACTCTGACAAAATCCGAGACTCAAGACATTTTCAGTGCCCTAATTCTGCTGGGGCCACGAAGAATTAAGCACTTGCCAATATTGGATAGTGAAGGTCAACTCTTAGGAGTAATTACGCCGGAAAGCATTCGCCAAGCCATGCTGAAACCGGCAAATATCTTAAAAATGCGCCGCGTGAAAGAAGTAATGACCGCACAAGTCATTCAAGCACCTCGCTCCGCGTCAGTTATGAGTTTAGCCGAGTTGATGGCCCAGCACCGCGTTAGCTGCGTGGTAATTACCGAATCCACAGAATTATCGAGGGATTTACCGTTCCCAATTCCAGTAGGTATCGTCACAGAACGGGATATTGTGGAATTTCAAGCTTTAGATATAGATTTGTCGCAAACGATCGCCCAAACTGTGATGAGTACCCCCTTATTTAGCCTCAAGCAAGAAGACTCGCTGTGGGTAGCTCATCAGGAAATGCACCAGCGTTTAGTCCGCAGGTTGGTAGTAACGGGGGAACAGGGAGAACTCCTGGGAATAGTTACTCAAACCAACATACTGCGCGTACTTGACCCGATGGAAATGTCCGGGGCGATAGATGTTCTGCACGATTCAGTGGCAGAAAGGACTAGGGAATTGCAAAAAGCGATCGCATCCCTCAGCTTGACTAACGCCAGACTAGAAAGCGAAATTGCTACCCGCGTTAGGGCCGAGGCCAGACTCCACCTTTTAGAATCTGCTGTAGTGAACGCTAACGACGCAATCGTGATTATGGATGCCGGAGACAGCGATATCTCCGACCCCACCATCATCTATGCCAACGAAGCTTTTACCCAAATGACGGGCTACCTACCCGAAGAAATCATCGGACAAACCCCCAGTTGCTTGCGCGGCCCAGAAAGCGACCCCACCCAAGTCGATAAAATTCGCCGTGCTTTCTCTCGCCGAGAACCCCTACGCCTAGAATTGATCAACTACCGCAAAGACGGTTCAACTTATTGGGTGGAACTCAACAGCGTACCTATTGCCGACACCTCCGGGAACGTTACCCACTGGGTGTCGGTGCAGCGGGATATTAGCGATCGCAAGCGCATGGAACAAGCATTTTTTGAAGAAAAAGAACTCGCGTTTGTTACTCTACAATCGATCGGCGATGCCGTAATCGCGACAGACGCCGACGGCTGCATTTCCACCCTTAATCCAGTTGCCGAAACACTCACGGGTTGGTCTACCTCGGAAGCTAAAGGTTTGCCCCTCGCCAGCGTACTGAGAATAGTTGACGAAACTACCAGGCGGCCGATCGAAAATATCGCCGAAATCGCTTTGTGCGAAGGTCGGATTGTTGACCAGGGACACAACAGCTTGCTGATTGCCCGCAACCACACCGAATTTGCGATCGACCACTGCGTCGCCCCCATCCACGCCAGCAGCGGCAAAATTGTCGGGGCCGTCGTTGTGTTCCGAGATGTCACCCAAGTGCGAACTCAAGCGCGGCAACTCACCTGGCAGGCAACTCATGACCCCCTGACGCAATTAGTCAACCGCCGGGAATTTGAGTACCAGCTAGAGCACGCCCTACACGGGGCTCAAGGTTACGGGCAAGAACACGTGATGCTTTACCTGGATCTCGATCGCTTCAAAATAGTTAACGACACCTGCGGTCATGCTGCAGGGGACGAACTGCTGCGCCAAGTCAGCCAGCTATTTAAAACCAATATCCACAAAACCGATATTTTGGCCCGTCTCGGCGGCGATGAATTTGCCGTACTCCTGTATAATCGTCCCGTCGAACGAGGATTGAATGTTGCTGAAACGCTGCTGCGAAGCATTCAGGGATTCCGCTTTGCGTGGCAGGACAAAACTTTTTCGATCGGCGTCAGTATCGGTTTGGTAGCAATCAATCCCAAAACAGCCTCGACATCTGCGATTTTGAGCGCGGCCGATATGGCCTGCTACGCTGCTAAAAATAAAGGTCGCAACCGGGTACAGGTTTATCAAGCAGGCGATCGAGAATTAATCAAACAGCATGGCGAAACCGAGTGGGTGGTGCAAATTCATCAAGCTTTAGAAGAGAATCGCTTTTGCTTGTACTCTCAGCCGATCGTACCTTTGCTCAACTCTTCAACCACCGGCACCCACTGCGAAATCCTCCTGCGCCTCCAGTTGGAAACTGGTGAGTTGGTGTCGCCGATGGCGTTTATTCCGGCTGCAGAACGCTACAACTTGATGCACGCGATCGACCGCTGGGTAATTCGCACTTTATTTAGCAATTTATCTAAAATTTTCACGGCCAATTTATTCGTCCAAGACCCCGATGTAGACAGCGATAAAATAGTTACCTTCCCTGCTTGCTCTCTTTTGTCTGATCTGCAATCGTCATTTGGCAAATATCCCAGCATTTATTCAATCAACCTTTCTGGGGACAGCCTCAACGAAGAAAAGTTTATCGAGTTTATTCAGGAACAGTTTTCCATCCATCAAATACCGCCGCAAATAATTTGTTTTGAAATTACTGAAACCGTGGCGATCGGTAATCTCAGCAAGGCAGCCAGCTTGATTTGGCAACTCAAGGAACTAGGCTGCCAGTTTGCCTTGGACGACTTCGGCAGCGGGATGTCTTCCTTTGCTTACCTGAAAAGCTTGCCGGTTGATTATCTCAAAATAGACGGCAATTTTATTAAGAATATTGTCGAGAATCCTATTGATGTTGCAATGGTGGAAGCTATTACCAAAATCGCTCACGTCATGGGAATTAAAACTATTGCCGAGTATGTGGAAAATCAAACAATTATGGATAAACTCAATGAACTTGGGGTAGATTACGCTCAAGGTTATCATTTGGGCAAGCCTCAACCTTGTAACTTCACCTCTCCCATTTTAGAGGAATTCTTGGGGGAGTTTCCTGTTAATTCTTTGGTTTTTGAGGCTAAGCTGGTTTCTTGAAGAGGGACCTTGGGCAACGAGCAAGCAATGGGATTTAACGGATTTAAGGGAGGGATGTTGAGGGAACAAGAAAAAGGGATCGGAATGATTTAACCGCAGAGACCGCAGAGGGCGCAGAGGAAGAGAAGAGAGAGATGAATAATTCTGATACTAACGGATTTTATAGCAATCCTTGCAGGACTCGTGATTTGTTTACCCCATCCCAACCCTCCCCGAACCCCCTGGGAGTCCGTAAGAAATTCACAAATGATGGGAGGATTGCTCTATCAGATTAATTTTCCCCATTCCCCCTTTTCCATTACCCATTACCTTCTACAGTAGTTTCCGCTGCTTCAATGTACTGACTGTCTAAGAGAAAAGCACCTTTTTCAAAGCGAATTCCCCAATAATTGCCGGGACGGCGATCGATCACAACGCCTTCAGCGCCGATCGCAATTAAATTCGCAGGCCGCAGCATGGGCATCGGTTCGGCAGTTTTGACGTAAGGCGGCATCGCCACAACTCTGACTTTTTGACCGATCGTAAATTCTTTTTCCATGAGTTTTATTCCTTTTGGCGATCGGCATAATCTAATCGTAACTGGGAGTGCGATCGAGAGCGATGAAATTTCAGACAGTATCTTTCATGCGTTTAGCCAACAAACAATCCTCAAAGCTAAAGGATTCTTCGTCTAAAAAGCTGGAGATTGCCATTTCGATGGCGGCTTCGAGAGAACATTCAAGTTCAGCGGACTTGGACAAGAGGGCAGCTTTTATATAGTCAGGCAAATAATCGACCAACTGATGAATAGCTTCTGGAGAAAGGTGGTGCGTGGTGATAGTTTGATTCATAACTCTCTGGGGATTTTAACGTTGTAGGGAGGGTTGCTGGCTTGGAGGATGAGGGTTTCTAATTCATATGATAACCCCGGTCTTTGCCATTGGTTGAGAGTGACGAAGGCAATCCTCACGTCGTCTGGATTGTAGCGATGCCTGCGGCTGGCTACGCCTACGAGCCAGCCCCACAGAAAGGCTTTATGTCCGTTGCGAAGTCTGTCTCGCAAGTTTTTGGCTTTGCCAATGTAAAGCAATCCTTCGGAGGAATGCCGAAATGCGTATAAACTCACATCTTGCACCATTCTCGCTTAACAGGCTTTCCGGCCTGTTCCACAAAGAGTGAATTTTGTTGTGGAACAGGCCGGAAAGCCCGTTCATAAAAAGCTTATTGAGAATGGTGCAACATCTCAGTATAAACCTACTCTGGTAGGAATGGTATTAAAGTTGTGGCTGAGGGGTTGGCATTGCTCGAATGGGGTGAAGGCGAGGGTATCGAGAATTTGGCGGGCTTCTTGTTGGATAGAATCGGGCATGATGACAAGCGATCGTATTTGCCAGATTTTATATTGAAAGATCGCCCATTAATTACCGACATTAACTTCAAATTCAGATTATTTAGTTGCCTCGCCCCGGTTGGCAATCGGCAAAACCAAGTGCTTGGCTATCGAGGAAATTAGCAATTGCCATGGACACAACAATTTCGATCTGATATTCAATTTCCGCAGCACGGGCGATGAGGGCCGCACGAATTCGTTCTGGAAGGTATTTTAGGATGGCTTCGGCATCAGCAGCAGATAGTTGTTCCAGAGTTGTTGATTGTATGAGTCTAGTTTTTCGGTGGGATTTGAACGTTGTAGGGCGGCTCAGTTGCTCTGTGAATAATGGCTTCTAGCTCTAATAATAACGCAGGGTTGCTCCATGTTTCAGTCCCAGCACAGGAAAAATATTGTGTATGACTTTTTATTTTAAATATTCCTGCAAGAATTTCCAAGCCATTTGAGTACCCTCGCCGGCGTTGACTTTCCCAAAATCTACATCTTTTCTCAAAACTACAAAACCCACACCTTCTTTGATTTCTATTTGCTCACAATTCCTAATCCTAGCCAAAAATAAGTGATTTTCCTGTATAACTTTTTGATTATTTTGGGTTTTTTGGTGTAGAAAGGTTGTGATAAATTCTATTGTGTAATTGGTTTCGAGGCAAGTTTCTTCCTCCAGTTCTCGCACCGCTGCCTGCTTTGGACTTTCTCCAACGTCCACGCCACCACCAAAAGTAGAAAGCATCCCTTGACTTGCAATACCTACAATATTATCTCGCAGTTGTGCCACAATCTGACCGTTGGGGAGAATTAGAAAAATGCGAACAATTGACTTAGGAATATTCATATTAGATGTTTTAAAATGTATAGTGTAGTTAAACTTGGTCTACTTTGTTTCAGTCCCCTCGCCGGGAAAAAGTAGAGCATAACACGGATGAACACGGATACACGGATGACTTGAGTCATCTGACTGTTTGCACAATTGGCTAACTTGACCAAAATTTTGGGTACAAGCCCCGTCATTTTATGACGGCTTTCTCTTGACACATTCTGGAATACTATGTTAAGAGAGAAATGGCAACGCGATAAAACGCCTAGATAGCCAATATTGGGTTCTCCCCGTCTACAATGCTCAGCTACGTGCGACATAGTGTAGGAAAGAGGAACAAACAATTAAGTAAATCATTTCAAATGCGGTCGGGCAATCCGTGTGCGCTTGTGGACGTATCCAAACAGGGGATTAGCAATAATCAAGCGAGAGGACGGATGAAGCAAGAATCCCCACACCTTTAGGTTGGGGAGTGTCAATATCCTCCGTGTATTCGTGTTCATCCGTGTCGTGCTGATTCTCATTTTTTCCCCCGATCGCACATAACACCCGATACCGATCGCGCTACAATTGTCAATCGGGATGAAAATGGCTGATCTAAAAGTAGGGGATAGTTTCTATGGCTACAAATCGTCGCATTGAGCGTGTAGCTTCACTGATTAAACGGGAAGTCAGCCTGATGTTGCTGAATGGAATCAAGGACGACCGTGTAGGTGCTGGTATGGTTAGCGTTACCGACGTAATTGTTTCGGGAGACCTTCAGCATACAAAAATTTTTGTCAGCATCTACGGTACTGATGAGGCAAAGGCCGAGACTATGGAGGGCTTGAAATCTGCTACTAGCTACGTCCGCAACCAGTTGGGTCAACGGGTGCAACTGCGCCGGACGCCGGAAGTGATTTTTCTCGAAGACCGTTCTTTGGAACGGGGCGATAAAATGTTGATACTGCTGAATCAGCTTTCTGCCGATCGCAAACCGGATCTTCTAGATCCCGAGGAAGAATTCACTGAGGATGAAAGTCCCGATTGAAGCAAGAAGGAAGAGGGAAGAAGGAAGAGGGGAAGAGAAGGAGATAGGGAAAATTCCCAATTCCCTGTTTGGCCGATGCCCGATGCCCTGTTTGGCCGATGCCCGATGCCCTGTTTGGCCGATGCCCAAATCTAAAATCTAAAATCTAAAATCTAAAATCGAATGATTGACAATCTTTCCTTACCAGAACTGGTGGCCCAGATGTTCGTGGTGCGCGCTTCTGGCTGCTTGTTCGACCACCAAATTCGCTATCGGGAATGGGAACCAACTGCTAGCAAACTCCGCTATTATCTGGAAAATTTGGGCGTCGGTGGGGTGATTTTGGTCGGGGGAAGTGCTGCGGAGTTGGCAGTTCGATCGCACCAATTGCAGTCTTGGGCTAAGTTTCCGCTACTGCTGGCGGCTGATATTGAGGAAGGTGTCGGCCAGCGGTTCGCGGGGGCGACTTGGTTCGGGCCGCCGATGGCCATTGCCGAGGTGGCGCGGCATGATTCAGGTAAAGCCGATCGATATGCTGAACAAATGGGCGCTGTCACTGCGATCGAAGCTAGGGCGATCGGTCTAAATTGGATTCTTGCACCAGTGGTTGATGTTAACAACAATCCCGACAATCCTGTGATTAACGTCCGCGCTTTTGGCGAGACACCGGAAATTGTCGGGAAATTAGCCGCTGCTTTTATTCGCGGCGCAGGCGATCACCCGGTTTTAACTACAGCTAAGCATTTTCCGGGTCACGGAGACACGGCGGTTGATTCTCACTTGGAGTTGCCGGTTTTGCCGCATTCGCCCGCGAGATTAGCCCAGGTTGAGTTGCCTCCTTTTGTTGAGGCGATCGCCGCTGGGGCCGATGCTGTGATGAGTGCTCACTTGCTGATTCCGGCTTGGGATGCCGAGTTTCCTGCTACTCTTTCTCGCAAAATTTTGATCGGGAAGCTGCGAGAAGAGTTGGGATTTGAAGGTTTGATTGTGACGGATGCTTTGGTGATGGGTGCGATCGCTAATAAGTACGGCGCTAATGAAGCTGCTGTTTTGGCTGCTGAGGCTGGTGCTGATGTTTTGCTGATGCCGCTTGACCCGGAAGGCGCGATTCTGGCTGTCTGCGAAGCTGTCACTCAAGGGAGGATTCCATTATCACAAATCAAGGAATCTGTCAAGCGAATTTGGTCGGCTAAAGCTAAAGTCGGTTTGTTAGTAAAGGAAAAGGAAAAAGCAGTAAATTCAACATCGATCGACTCGATCGACTTAAGTTTGCTGGCAAATCCACAGGCAAGGTCAACTGCTGCCGATATTTTGCGAGATTCTTTGAAATTTGGCGGCAATCTACCTTTGCAGGTTGCAAAACCACCAGAAAACCAGCTTTTGCGGAATTTGATTGTTGTAGATGATGTTTTGGGGTGCGAGTTTTTGGGAAACCACACTCCGGCGATCGCCCTTCCCGAACAGTTTGGTTACGAATTGCAACTGATTGACGATCGCACAGGGGCGATCGCTGATAATACAGGTGCAGAGCATTTTTCTCCGACACTGCTGCAAATTTTCATTCGCGGCAATTGCTTCCGAGGCAGTGCTGGTTTGACCGAAGCAGCTCAAGATTGGTTTAAGAAATTATTAAAAACGGGAGAACTGCAAGCTGTGTTAATTTACGGCAGTCCCTACGTTTTAGAGCAATTTTTGCCACACTTGCCTCCGAGTATTCCTTATGTATTTTGTTTTGGGCAGATGCCGGCAGCGCAATCTCTCGTTCTAGAAGTGCTATTCGGCATTGACGCAAAGGGCAATGCTTGAGTTGGCGGACTTGTGAATCTTTCCTTTGTTGCTTGCTGCGTTAGGAGTTAAATTCATCAACCCGGTTTCTCGCGAGAAATTCTGCCTTTGGTGGCGAAGTATCAAGAAACCGGGAATTGGACGCGGGTTCCTAAGTTCTCAATAGAACTTTCCAGCATATCCGCCTGCTACGGAGGAAAATGTGCGGCGTCTCAAAATCCCAAGACAGATGCCATCACTTACCGATCGTTCCTATAATTTTTTTTTATTGACGGCAGTGAATTGTATACCTGTATACGGACAAAATTTAACTTCCATATTCGTAAGTTTGGACTATATTATTACCAGGGCCATAAATTTTTTTAGTAAAACATTGAGGGCGCATTATGATTCAGTCCACTATTCCCCAAATCCAATACTCTTTAGATGTGATCCAAGATGAAGCGCGTCACCTCGTCCACGAGGGCGTGCTGAGCCGCCAACAGCCTATCTACACGCTGTGCCAATTCATTCCGCCTCGGGAATGGGCTTGTGTAGAGTGCGAATTAGAAAAATGCGACTTCTTGCTGCGCGATCGCATCGCCGACCTGATCGGTTCTGAGAAATGGGACAATGACTAAAGTTTGGTTCTCTTAAATTAAGTTGGCAAGTAAACTCCGGCTGTGTTAAAGACTCTTGATTCTTTAATACTAGGAATTTTCGGCGCGCAAATTTTCCAACTCGGCTCTGAGCGCTGCCATGTGTGCTGTTAATTCTTGAATCTCTAGCTTTACGTTAGGCTGTACAACCGACTCGGGAGGAGCATCAGTCGCTGCATCTGATTGCTTGGACGAGACAGATTCGCTGTCTGCATTCTCCCGATCGCCCGGTTGAGAGAAAATAGTATCTACAAAATTCCGGGCTTCTCGCTCAGTCATTTCTCCTTTTTCCAGCAGATCGTCGGCTAGCTGGCCAAAATCTGACTTCAGTTTGTCAAGATTTTCTTCTCGCTTCAGGGGATCTTGCAATGTCTCAATTAAAAAGGAAGTTGCACCTAAAGTTAGGTGAAATCCTGTGTGCAGCATTTGAGGCAGGTTGTCGGGATTCATCTAAAAATGCCGCTAGAACGTTTTTCTGAGTTTTTGGTTCGCGAGTTGCTCCCAAGTCGGGGCGTCAAGCCGCTTCTTAGCGGGAAGATGCTTGCGTTGTGGGTCGCGATCGCCCCGATTCAGGAAATATCAGCTTTTGGGGGGACGTTTTGTCGTTGTGCCAATATTAATCGTATCATTACTTGGTAAATTAATAAATGTCAAGTGTAAATTTTTGTAACTACGAATCGAGACTTTCCCACTCGAAGGCTCAGTCTATTTTAGATTTTAGATTTTAGATTTTAGATTGAACAGGACTTAGGCACTGCGACTCAAAAACCCCGGTGGCTGATTACCCGTGCGTAAGTCCTGTTCAACTCACATCTTGCACCATTCTCAAGAACGGGCTCTTCGGCCCGTTCCACAAAGAGTAGATTTTCTTGTGGAACAGGCCGTCCAGCCTGTTCCTAAAAGGCTAATCGACAATGGTGCAAGATATAAGTTCAAGCCCGTTAAGGATACAGCGCTTCACCGGTGGAAGGGTCAAATATAAATAGTCGATCGAAGTCAAGCTGTACCGTCAGCCGATCGCCCGATCGCAAGCGAACACTCGCAGGTACTTGCACCTGTACAGTAGTTTCAGCGCCCACCAAAGGCAAACTCGCCCGAATTAAAGTTTCTCGCCCCAGAGGTTCCACTACTTTTACCTCTAGATCGAGGGGGACTTTTTCTAAGGCCCAAACATCGGTTTTCAAATCATCCTCTTCTACTGTTTTTGGCGTAAAGATTTCTATATTTTCTGGACGGATGCCCAAATCAAATCCTTGTCCTTCTCTCGCCTGCAATTTTTTCTGAATCGAGGGCGGACAGGCTAAAGCTTGATCTCCTACTTGAAAAAATTCGTTAGTATAAATTGCCGGCAAAATGTTCATGGCGGGATTGCCTAAAAATGTGGCAACCATGCGGTTAGCTGGTTTCGCATAAATGCTTTGCGGGTCTCCAATTTGTTGAATTTTTCCCCCATTTAAGACTACAATCTTATCAGCTAAAGTCATCGCTTCCACTTGGTCGTGGGTGACGTAAATTGTGGTAATTCCCAGCCGTTGATGCAGTTGTTTGAGCTCTGCTCTAGTGTCGTCTCGCAGTTGAGCATCGAGGTTAGAAAGCGGTTCATCTAAAAGAAATACTTTCGGTTCGCGGGCGATCGCCCTTCCCAGTGCTACCCGCTGCTGCTGTCCGCCTGATAGCTGTTTGGGCTTGCGCTTGAGGAGGTGGTCTATCGATAGCGATCGGGCTACTGTTTCGACTCGTTCTTGAATTTTAGTCGGGTCAACATTCCGCATCCGCAATCCAAAAGCCAGGTTTTCGCCGACAGTCATGTGCGGATAAAGCGCGTAATTTTGAAACACCATTGCTACATCGCGCTGTCTCGCCGGAATGTTGTTAACTAAATTATCTCCGATGTAAAGATTGCCGGAAGTGGCGGTTTCTAAACCTGCAATTGTCCGCATAATTGTCGATTTTCCGCAGCCGGAGGGCCCGACTAATACCCAAAATTCCCCGTCCGGGATTTTGAAGCTGATGTTTTCGATCGCGGTGACGTTTTGGTAGCGTCTGGTAATATTTTCTAAGCGAACATTTGCCATTTTTTAATTGTAATTGGTAATTGATAATTAGTGCTTTTTACCTTCAGCGTTCAGCGTTCATAAAACTGTTCCAATTCTAAAACTGTGCGGTCTAATTCTTTCACTATAGGCGTTAACTCAGCTTTGCGGAATGATTATACTAAAGAACGATAATACCAGAGAGAACCGTCTTTGCCACCTTTGAATCGTTCCCAAACAGTATTTCCTAATTGACGGGAATCTTTCAGGATCGATCGAGCATTATAAAGTTTATCAGCAGCCGAGACTAATCTGACCGAGGCAGAAGCTGTAGAAATGCGATCGATATAAGCTTGTTTTCGCTGTCGCCAAGGGGGTTTCGGCGTCGCGTCACTGTCGGTACAGCCGTCTACAATCGCTGTGACGGTATCGCCAAAGCGGCGGCGGATGGCTTCGCGGGTGGTAGCGCTACCTCGATCTTCGATCGCCGGAGTGAAGCAAAGCTGCGATCGCCTCATCTTCATTTGCCCCATATTCTAAAGCTATACTAGCAGTGCCCAACAAATGGGCAATGTAGGGCACGCCGGAACCTTTGCGAACTTGGGTAGCGTGCAATTCGGCGGCATAGGTGAGGGCTTCCGAAAAACGGTTTGAGAGAATCATGAAAGTCACCTTTGTCAATTGCTATGATATATAAATTGTCGGGCTAAGTTGAAAAGACAAAATCTACCAAGTTCAATAAAATCGTAAAGATGCGATCGAGAGCGATCGCTTGTACAATTATAATCGTTAAAGAGAGGTTGCGAGCATGACAGCTACTATAATTATACCCAAAAATTCCGACCAAAACTCCGAGCTAGAATCACATCCAAAATTAGAAAATCTACCAGAAATTTCCCCCGAATCTCAGCCAGAAAAAGTCATATCTCTCGAAGAGTTTTTAGTCAAGCCTCCTGATAGAATGGAATGGGTTGACGGCAACTTAGTGGAAAAAACAGGAATGACATTCAAGCACAGTCTAGCTCAATCTAAATTAGCCCGTTTCTGGGGAAATTACAAAGACTCCAGCGGACAGGGAGGAGAAGTTCTTACAGAAGTCCTTTGCCGCACTAGCAAGCAGGGTCGCCGTCCCGATGTTGCTTACATTACTCCTGAACTGCTGCCAGAATCAGGCAATTTTACAGCATTTTCCCAAAGTTTTCCTTTGATAGCGGAAGTTGCTTCCCCGGAAGATAGCGGCGAAGAGTTATTTGCGAAAGCTCTAGAATATTTGGAATCGGGATGTTTAGAAGTTTGGTTGTTGTTTCCTGAAGCTAGATTAATATTTGTGAATGCAGGGCAACGCTGGCGGTTGTTTAATGCCGATGAAGTTGTTAATACTCAAAGGGTACTTGCAGGTTTTAGCCTAGCCGTCAGTGAATTGTTGGCTTGAGGAATTTGTTAAAACAAAATTATCAAAGATTCTGCAGTATTGATATAGTAGTACGCGGTGCAAAAAACGGTAAACCATGACAGCCACAAATCTCGTCAATAAATTTGAGTACAAACCCCTATACAAACCAAATCAATTAATTTGTGGAACGGGGCAAACAGCCATTGTCAGCGGCTGGACAGTAAAAAGTGCGATCCTTTCCAAGGGCTGCGCTAACGGCAAAAAATTACAACCCAACGAGTTTGCTGTCATCGGACAACTGTACTCTCCTACTCGCGGCATCAACTTCTTAATTAGAAACTTGCTGTGCAATCCCCACGTCCGCTTTTTAGTAATTCTCAACGCTACCAAAGAAGACCGCAACTCCGGTGCAGCCGCGTGCTTGCTCGACTTTTTTCGCAACGGCTTTGAAGCCGGTAAAAGCGATACTGGTAGAGATTGCTGGCTAATTAAATCTTCAATATTTGGCTACATTGATATTGAAATAGCAGCAGAAGCCTTAGAACTATTGCGTCATTCCATCGAATGGAAAGAAGCCAAAAATATAGCAGAGACAGTGACCTTTGTCAAGTCTTTTTCCGAAAAAGAATCTGTTGAACCTTGGGGAGAACCCGTAAAATTTCCGCTAGTTGAAATCGTCCCGACTGTACTCCCCGGCCAGAAATACGGGCACAGAATCGAAGGCAAAACTATCGCCGAAACATGGGTAAAAATCATCCACCGAATTAAGACCACCGGCACCTTGCGGCCGACTGGTTACGACGGACAGTGGCAAGAATTAATCGACTTAATGGCAGTGATTACAGATGAACCTGCGGAGTTCTATTTTCCTGAACCGAATTACTTACCAATAGACCGTGATTTTCTCGAACAGTACAAACCGCAAATGCTGGAAGATGCCCCATATAGCGAAGGCATTAAATATACTTACGCACAGCGGATGCGGTCGTGGTTTGGCCGCGATCAAATTGAAGAAGTTATTGCCAAACTCATTAAGGAAATTGACGCGGCAAGTGCTGTAATTAGTTTGTGGGATGCCGGCGGAAATATCAACAGAAGACCTGACGGTTCCTCCGACCACCAGCACAGCGGCAGTCCTTGTTTAAATCACATTTGGGTGCGAGTTGTGGATGAGGAAATATCGCTAACTGCAACTCTCCGCAGTAACGATATGTTTGCGGCTTGGCCGGCAAATGCAATGGGTTTGCGGGCTTTGCAGCAGCACATTCGAGATGAAATTGCGAGGCGTTCCGATTATAATTTGACGATGGGCCCGTTGGTAACGCTGAGTCAATCGGCTCACTTGTATGACGATACCTTTGAAAATGCCGATCGACTAATTCAAACCCAATATGCTAAAATCTGCGAAGATCGAGACTTTTTCGATGCAGCAGGCAATTTTTTAGTTGAAGTAGCCGACCATCAAATAGTTGTCACGCAAACCACCCCCGGCAGTGGCGAAGTTGTCACCTGTTATTCTGGAACAAACCCTCTCAAGTTAGTGCGAGAAATTTGTGCGGCTTCCCCTGCCATCAAAGGCGAGCATATTGGTTATTTGGGAATAGAATTGCAAAAGGCGGCCGAGTGTCTGAAAACGAGCAAGCAATACATCCAGGATAGACGATGAATTTAGAAGAAGAAAGACCGAGTTGGGACGAATACTTCTTAATGTTAGCAAAATTGGCCGCTACTCGATCGACTTGTCTGGCTTTTCCTGTAGGCGCAGTGATAACTAAAAACAGGCAAGTTTTAGCAACGGGCTACAACGGTTCGCCGTCAGGTTCGGCACA
Organism: Microcoleus sp. T3_D1; assembly: GCF_036700405.1. Classification (NCBI taxonomy): domain Bacteria; kingdom Bacillati; phylum Cyanobacteriota; class Cyanophyceae; order Oscillatoriales; family Microcoleaceae; genus Microcoleus; species Microcoleus sp. T3_D1. The sequence goes on along the minus strand of NZ_JAUBOV010000091.1, from coordinate 1,461 downwards.
CTGTACTACTCAAGGCTTCTGCTATCCTGGTTTGAGTAGTTGCGACGCCAGTAAAACTTTGCCATCAAGGGCGGTTCACGCGGAAGCAAATGCGATCGCCAAAGCTGCTAAACACGGTATATCTACTGCTGGGGCTAGTATTTATGTCACCTTAGAACCCTGCATTTATTGTTTGAAATTAGTCATTGCGGCTGGAATTCGAGAAGTGTTTTACGAAACGAGTTTTAACAGCGGAGAAAAAGCTGCTTTGAGAGATACTTTTATCAGTGAAGGTATTGTTGAGTTAAAACAAATTCAGCTATCTGAAGATACAGCAAAAAAGGCGGCTTTGTTTTTATTGCATCCTACTTCCGTCCTCAAAGATGCTATTAGTTGAAAATAGCTACAGCGGTTCTTAATTAAGTGAAATCCCCAATATGTAGGTTGGGTTCGTAACCTCAACCCAACCTACTACTTTTACTTCTGCTTTTACTTCATATTTTTTACATTAAACCTCTTGCAAAAATAACTAGGACGGGCAAGATGCCCATCCCACAAGAGTTATTTTTTCTTGTGGGATGGGCATCTTGCCCGTCCAATAAATTTATGAAAAGGACTTTTGCAAGAGGTCTATTGTGGAATGATAGTTTAACAGTAAATCCTCAACCGTCAACCGCCAAAGGCCAACAATCAACATTCAATCAAACTCATTCACAGCTTGCAAATAGTCGATCGCCGCATCTATCCTCGAAGAATACTTAAAAGCAAACTGATCGAACCAATATCCCTCATCGGAATTTTTATCCAACTTTTTCAGCCAAACCTGAGCTTGCCTAACTTTCTGTCTGTGCGTTTGTACGTCCAACTGCGGCCCCGCGACTTTTTCTGCTGGCTGCTGTTGCTGTAAAGCTACTTCCTGAGCTTGATTTTGTGCTTCGTGTTCAGCCTTAAGCGGTTGCTGTGAAGCCACTTCCTGAGCTTGATTTTGCCCTTCGTACTCAGCCTTAATTTGAGCTAAATCCTTATCTAAAGAACCAGCATACAAATTTATATCTGATGTTTTAAATGTTGGATTTGACGGCACTGCTGCTTGCGGCACAGGCGCTTGTGCTTGCACCGGTGTCTGACTTTTCAACTCAGCATTTTTTTGAGATGCTTGATACTCTGCCTTAAGTTCACCTAACAGGCGATCGATAGATTCCATAACTTAAACCCCCTAAAAAATGCTGCTGGGCAAACTGGCCCAAATATAATCGCGTGAACTTCGCCCGCCTCCTCAATCAGTTATTGCATTCAGCAATACTTCTGTCAGGGTCATTCCTTCAATATCATCCATCTTGACATCTCCCCATGCCTAAAGGCGAGGGGATTCATAAGACCACAATTTAAGTCTTACAGGTGCTGACAAGTCACCTCTACCAACTCCACTTAGATCGAGTCCAAGTATTGTTGCTACTTTACGACCAATATTTGCACAACCAT
>NZ_JAUBOV010000090.1:0-27943 GCF_036700405.1 Microcoleus sp. T3_D1 | reverse complement strand
GCGTCCCCGCTCGCGTATTGTACAATACGCGAGCGGGGACGCTCGCACTGTAAATGCAAAACTGAGATGCTCCCGATATTATTTATGGATAAGGTGCGCTACGCGCACCCCAAAATTCTACTATCCAGCTACTCCAGACAACTTCTGGCTCAAAGCTTCTTTCAAAAGTTCCGCCTTATCAGTTGCCTCCCAAGGCAAATCTAAATCAGTGCGTCCGAAGTGACCGTAAGCCGCCACATCTTGATAGAAACGGCCGCCTCTTTCAGCAGGCAAATTCTGCAAGTTAAATGCCTGAATGATTCCCGCAGGACGCAGTTCAAAATGCTGCTTCACAACTTCTAAAAGGCGCTCGTCATCAACTTTTCCAGTGCCAAAAGTTTCGATCATCATGCTAACAGGTCGCGCAACGCCGATCGCATAACTCAACTGCACTTCGCACTTTTGGGCCAAACCGGCCGCTACGATATTTTTAGCAACGTAGCGACAAGCATAAGCCGCGCTGCGGTCTACCTTAGTGGGGTCTTTCCCAGAAAAAGCGCCACCGCCGTGGCGGGAATAGCCGCCGTAGGTATCCACAATAATTTTGCGGCCCGTCAAACCCGAATCTCCTTGAGGCCCGCCGACCACAAATTTGCCGGTGGGGTTGACAAGGAAGCGAGTTTCTGAATCCGGCTTCACGCTAATATCGGCAAACACCGGTTCGACGATAGCAGCCCACAGGTCTTCTTTGATTTTGGCTTGAACTGCGGCTGTTTCTGTGATGTCGCCGATCGTTTCGGTGTGCTGGGTAGAAATTAAAATCGTATCTATGCCAACAGGTTTGCCGTCTTCGTAAATCACCGTAACTTGGCTTTTGCCGTCGGGACGCAGGTAAGATAACTGACCGGTTTTGCGGACTGCGGCCAGTTGACGGCAAATCCGGTGCGCTAAACTGATCGGCAGAGGCATCAATTCCGGCGTTTCGTTGCAAGCAAAGCCGAACATCAAACCTTGGTCGCCAGCGCCGATGGCGTCTAATTCCTCTTCACTCGATTGTTCCCGGCTTTCGTGGGCTGTATTCACCCCTTGAGCAATATCGGGAGACTGAGAATCAAGAGCCACCAACACCGAGCAACTATTGGCCGAAAAGCCGTTGTCAGCGTGGATGTAGCCAATATCGGCTATTTTTTTCCGGGCTAATTCTATGTAATTTACCTGAGCTTTAGTGGTAATTTCGCCCGTCAGCAGCATTAAGCCGGTGTTGACGACTACTTCGGCTGCGACGCGGCTTTTGGGGTCTTCAGTCAGTAAGGCATCTAAAATCGTATCTGAAATTTGATCGCAGATTTTATCGGGATGGCCTTCAGTGACCGATTCAGAGGTAAACAGGTAGCGGCGTGACAATGATTATTTCTCCTTAGATAGGGGCTCTTCCTGCGCGACCTCGACGACCGACGAGTTATTTTTCCGGTAAAGACCAAGAACGATCGCGTCTGGGCTACCGTCGAATTTTTGTCGATCTGCAGAGCCGTGTTGAAGCAGGGTTTGAGATTGGGTAAAGTGACACTACTATAGCAAAGTGAGTTCCGGCAAGTCCCTAAAAACTTAGATTTTGTAGGATTGTCGATCGATCTTGAACACCGCTCGTCTACCTCATAACCTGACAAAGTTAAGATACAGTCAGGGTATCGCCTTGTGCAAGGACTATGGCAGAACTCCAAAAATCACCAAACTTGATGCTCCAAACAGTTGCCGACCTAGAATTTCCCGGCGGCCCCATACCGCTTGACTCTAGATTTTATATTGAGCGCTCAGGGGCCGAAGCCCTGGCCTGTGCAGAAATTAGCAAACCCGGAGGCCTTGTTCGCATTAAAGCTCCCAAAAAAATGGGCAAAAGTTCGCTGATGCTGCGGATAATTCACGCGGCAGTCGATCGTGCTGTGGTAACAATTAGTTGGGGAATTGCCAGCGTTGTTCCGGGGCCGGAAAATGATGCAGCAACGCTGGTACTGGCGGCCGATGAGGCTCTTTATGACTCGAAAAGGCACGGGCGCGATCGGCTCACTATGAGTACGCTTTTAAATTGTCGATTTGCTGCTGTTAATTAGCTAGTTCCGGGGGAATATAATTCGTTTCTACACATAACCTGTTGTGCATTTAATTTGTATGTTGAGGGCGGGTTCTCCTGCCCAACCCCTACTCCCCACAAAAGAAAAAATTTATTTTACTATGCAACTTAAATGCGGATTAGCTTACAAAGTCCGCCCGCGCGGACTCTGAAGAAAACGATAGTTAAGAACTGGATTTGATGTTAATAGCGGGGGACGGTTCGATCCACCACCATTGAGTAAGCATCGATACCACCAACGATATTTTTAACGTTAGTAAATCCTTGAGCCGCTAACCAGTGGCACATTTGAGCCGATCGCACTCCGTGATGGCACAGAACTAGGGTTTCGGTGTCGCGATCGAGTCTAGCGTCAATTTCACCAGACCATTCGGCAAACTCGCTCAACGGAAAAGCTACAAATCCCGGCAGCGCCGCGAGTTCAATTTCGTAAGGTTCCCGCACGTCTACAAGCTGCAATTTCTCAGCATTGGTTTCTGCTAATTGGCGAGCTAATTCTTCGACTGTAATTTGAGCAAAAATTTCTGACATTTGATTAGGAAAAAGTAGTCATTAGTCATATCATGTCCGGTCGAGCGACCGCGATTTTTGTAGGGGCGGGTTCACCAACAATACCTGCCAATAATGGACAATCTCAAAAACCCGCCCCGACCAGGATATTATTGTTAATCGATCGGACATCAGTCATCAGTCAACAGTCATCAGTCAACTGTTAACAGTAATTAATTGAGAGGCGCAGGCGGTGGAATTAGCTCCACAGGAGGGGTAGGTGCAGGGCGCCCGTCCAACTGGCTCACGCTGCCCCTGGGGTCTAGACAAGTGGCGATTAACCTGTCAGTGGGAAATTCGAGCCTGCCGCTCAAACCGACTACGCATTCAGCAAACTGTTGTGGCAATAAACTGCGGCGGCATCCATCGAGCACTAGCAGGGGATCTGCCGGTTGAGTTCGACTTTTGCCGTTAATATTCACTACGCAAGTAGCCAATTCCTTGGGACGCCTCACTTGCCGACAGCTAGAGAGCGCTTCGACACCCGAAATATTGGTTTTGCGGTTGATTTGGAGGGCGCATTTAGATATGTCGCGGGGGCGGAGGGCGTCAGCACAAGCGGCGGCGGCTGCCTCTGCCCCCACTCCGGCTTCGATTAGTTCCAGGGCGCAGACGCGATAGGGATTCCTAGAGCGAGGGATTCTAATAGTAATGGCTGATGCTGGTGAAATGGGCAGTGCTGTTGCCAACAAACCGAGTGCGGCTAGCTGCGTGCCGAGAGCCAATATCCAGCGCGCGGTAGGCTTTGAGCCTGTCGGTGCTGGCTTTGGGGAAGAAGTGCGGGAAAAATTGCGGTTGTGCATGGCAGATCGAGTAGTGAGTTTTTTTGGCTGATTGGGGCGATCGATCGATCGGCTTTTCCTTCAGAATTTACCTCACATTATGGCTCGCGCTGCGGTCGATCGTTTTTTTATCGATCTTTATTTGAATTTTGACCGTTACCAACATATAATATAGAGTCTGCATAAATATTGCATACAGATATTAGAGAGGAAAATAAATGTCTCGATATCGAGGCCCCCGATTGAGAATCGTCCGTCGCCTGAAAGAGTTGCCGGGTCTAACCCGCAAAACCCCCAGACGAGATTATCCGCCTGGACAGCACGGTCAAAACCGCAAAAAGCTCTCTGAGTATGCGGTTCGCTTGCAAGAAAAGCAAAAACTCCGTTTCAATTACGGTGTGACGGAACGCCAATTGCTCCGTTACGTCCGCAAAGCCCGCCGTGTCACGGGCTCCACAGGTCAAGTGTTACTGCAATTTTTGGAAATGCGCTTGGACAATACTGTGTTTCGGATGGGAATGGCTCCAACCATTCCGTCCGCTAGACAATTGGTAAATCACGGTCACATAACTGTCAACGACCGTGAAGTCAATATCGCCAGCTATCAGTGCAAGCCTGGTGATGTGGTTGCTGTGAAAAATAGAGAGCGCTCGCGCACAATGGTAGAAGCTAATCTCAAAGACCCAGGCTTGGCTCACTTGCCGAATCACTTGGAATTTGATAAGCAAAAACTGGTTGGCAAAGTTAACGGCGTTATCGAGCGCGAGTGGATTGCTCTACAGATTAACGAACTGCTAGTGGTGGAATACTACTCACGGCAAGCTTAAGTTATTAGTCATCAGTCGTTGGTCATTAGTCATCAGTTGGTTGCTAGCAGAATAATTAATAATTGGGTACGAACCCAGTTATTGATTAATTGCTACTGAATAATGAGGACTAAGGACTGAGGACTAAGAATTCATAATTTTCAACACTCCCACCCCCTAAAAAGGGATGGGATTTTTTGAAGGTTTGGCTTGTTAATATCGTTTCCGGTTGGATGGGAATGATAAAGTCAAGATAAATAATCTTATATCTTGCACCATTTGCAATAAGCTTTTTATGGACGGGCAGGATGCCCATCCCACAATCAAATTCACTCTTTGTGGAACAGGCCGAAAAGCCTGTTCTTGAAAATGGTGCAAGATATGAGTAATGCCACATTCCCCCACTCCCCACTCCCCATCATAAGGAGTGTAACCGGAATTGATATAACTTCTTTGAGTGGCCATTTGCTCAGACGACACCTGGCTGATGGCATTAAATGATGTGCCAGCCTCAAATTATTCCATTTATTCCCTTAAAATGTTTCTTCTCCGGTTGGTTCTTGGTGGACAAGACCTCGCTTTTGAAGGCGATAATTCGCTACAACCGGGTAAACAACACCGCGTATCCGATTGATCGCACCTACTGGACGATGAACTGCTAAGCCGTTCCAGGGAGAATATCTCAGGTTTTCGTTGAAATCAGATTGTTTTTCATAATCAATAATCTGATGCTTGACGGTGAGACGACCTACTCTCAAGAAGGGTGATTCCTTTTCCTTCCAGACATTGATGCCATCGTCGATCGGCATTTTTAGGCTGGTTTGGAACTGAATGCCAAAATCCCAACAGTATTGAGCGTCAGGTTTCGCCAAGGCTTGAATTAGATCGTCCCGGTAATAATTGTCTGGTTTATTGGGATCTAAACCCAGGGCTTTGGCGCGATCGACAAAAGGAATTTTAGGAATTCCAGGTCGCGATTGTTCTGGAATTATCTCGTGCGGTGGTTTGCATGAAACCGGAGTAAACCCATACTTAATTACAGCCGGATATTCGACAGGAACTACACCAGGCTTAGAGGGATCGAAATCGGGATTTAGACCCAAAGCAGAGGGTGAACCGCTCCAATATTTGGCTGTTAGCAAACTCTTCGGAGTCCGGCTACCAGTAAGCGTCGAGACTGCTAAAAAGTGTCTGGGATGTCGGATTAGCCACTTTTTCAATGTCTCTGGTGATTCAACAAGAGCCGAAAAAAAGCCGTAGTAATCTTTGATGGTTTGGCTCACAAATAGCTCTGAATTGTGAACAATGATGTCCTGGGTTTTTGACTCGTGGCTTTGCGCGAGTCGTTCCCCTTCCACCCCCATCACTTTCAGTGATATTGAGCGCGAATCTTTTTGGTAATCAGGGTATACTTTGGTAGCCCCGTTAGCAAATCGCAACCAAACAGGATATTCTTTGGGTTTTGCTAGCAAACCTTGCTTAAGGGAAATAGCATTGAGTCGGGAAGAACTTAACGAAGCGCGTTTGCCCACTTCCCGTTTAATCGCTTCCTCATCAAAGTCAAAAATTTCCAGAGTTCCTTTAACGCAAGCATGAGTTTTGGCGTGAGTATCTCGCAGCGCCCGATCCTTATTGCCGTAAAGATTATCCATCCGAAGCTTGGCCTGCTCAACCAAAAGATCGTAGTATTTGATCTCGTCCTGTTCGGGATATTCGGTAAATAACTTCTTGTTCATAACATAACCTTCGGTTAATCGCTAAAAAAGGCTCTACACAAACCGTTGCATCTGTTAAACACTATAACTGCTGGTGCAATTGCTCCCGAATTGCCGTAGCCGAGCGCTTGCGAAAAGAGCGCCTTTTTCTTCCAATACGGTTCAGTTAAGCCTGAGCCCCCCTAGCCCCCCTTAATAAGGGGGGGACAAGAACTTACTCTTGCGTCCCCCTTATTAAGGGGGATTTAGGGGGATCTCCGGGGAATAAACAGTTTTAACTAAACCGTATTGCTTTTTATTCCTCATTTTTGAGGGCGCAGGTGTGTTTGCGCCCCCACTACCTTGAGTCTTAGTTGTCAGCTACAACTTAAAGATCGAAGGAGACTTTGTACTTGGGATCGCTTGGAGGAACATTACGATTCACTAAATCAGAGACTGTTTTGGTATTTTGGATAATTTCCCAACCAACCTCAGAAAAAGTTTCCTTATTGAAGACTTTAGGCGATAACAAAGGATTAGTTAAAGCCTGGGAGAAAGCATCAATGCCAATTATCCGTGCTACTAAAGGCGGAATTGCTGAATTTTCTCGGACATCTTCAGCGTACAATCCGACAAATAATTCAATCTTATCAACATGACCGTACAACTCTTTTAATTTCTGTTGAGCGTATTCGTCACCCGTAATTTGATTGAAATCAGTCACCCTGGGATAACCACACATTTCGCGGTAATCGTTATAACTGGCTAACTGCGCCTGCCGTCCGAGTTTAACAGATGCTAGTTCGGTAGCATCAATAAATGTATAGGGTGTTCCTGCGATCTTAAAATCAGGTGTGTTAAACAAACCAATTCTAGTACCTGGTTGGGAACAAGTTTCTTCCATCAATGCACCCAACCCTTTATCGATTAACATCTGATTATTCCAGAGGGAATCGTACATGGATTTTTCTTTGCCGTCATAGGTAAAGGTTTCCGGAACTGCACTATGCCAGCGATAGACAAAACTAAACTCAATCGCCATCCAATTTTCTCGATACCAACTTTCCTTCGTAAAAGCTTCAGGATCGGCAAAGAACCTAAAATTATAGGGCGTAATGTGGAAAATGTACTCTTCCATAATGATATTGAGAACAATCACCATGAGAATATTTCTCGCGGTTTGGAAGAGCCTCTCATCGTCCCATTGCGGATAGCTTTTGGACAAAACATCACAAATTCGATTATGCTCCCTGATACATAAAGTGTTGAGCATGACATAGCCAATTTGGACGTTTGCCCGTTCAACTCCCATTGCAAATAGCTTGCCTTTCTTTTCGGGGGGTTGTCTTTTCTCATCATTAAGGGGTGCATGAAGACCTTCAAATTGAGGATCGATAATACCCTGCTCAGGGTCGGCATAATAAAAGAGTGGATACTCTTCTTCTACGCCATCTTTGCGCTTGAGTTTTTGGGTTTTAAATTTGCCGTCTTTGAAAGCTCTGAGCATATTTGTTTGTTTGCGGGTCAACCCGTAAACATTACACATATCAATCTGATGGTTGGAGGTGTTTTTGAAGCGGTTTTGCTGATCGATCCGCAGAAAACTATCTGTAAACCACTGCACCCAATAGGGAAATAGCAGAGTGGATTTTTCCGAATAAATGGTTTTTCCATCTCTTTTTTGGAATAAGGTCTTTAATTTGGCCAGTGGTGGTAAATTCCCTTCTTTGTTAAATTCTGGGTCTGGAGGTAAATGTCGCCCAGTATAAGTCTTGTCTGTAAGTGAATCCCAAGAGATGTAGGTATCAGTTTTCTTGGGAATATCTGTTCCGGGAATTTTGGGATCTAAGCCCATTAAGCTATAGGGAAGCGGGCGAGTCGGAAGTTTGTAAATGATACTATTGAGAAAAAATTTGTTGAGTTTACGTTTCAGAGGCTCGTAACTTTGAACTAAGTTCCAAATTGGTTTGAAATGAGTCAACGTATATGCTAAAGCTTTGTTGCTCAATCCATCTCTAGATGTATCTCTTGTCATGATTGCTTTTCCTTTCGATTGTTGTAGATTAGATCGTCTTCTTATGTTCGGTTCTGAGAGCTTGATAAAGTTTTATCATTGTTTTACATTTTCAATTACTTTTGAGAGAATCTTTTGCAGATTTTTAGGCCGATAGTCTTGGCGTTTTTTCAATCGCTCGATCGTGCTTTCGTGAAGCTCCTCAATAGCATCGCCCACTTCGCGGAACTTGATTCCTGCCAATTTGAAGAACCCCGGATTGTTTTTAAAATCAATCTCATAATTGGGATTGATGCCTGTGGGAATGACACTTGGATCGAATTCAAGCCCCAATCCCAGGTTACGGGTTGAATCCAACATCCACTGCAAGGCGGTATCTGATAAACCGCTGTATTCTTCCGATCCACCGCCGATGCAGATATGCGAGCCGGGAAACCAAACTTGAATAACCCGCTGGTTCTCAACATCAGGATTTTTCTTCATCAGGGTAACATCAAAGATTTCGCGAATTTCGTCGATCGCAACGGCGTGCAACGCATTCTCAATATCCTTATTTAAAGTGGTGTCGTGGAATTTGTACCTTGTTTTGATCTGTCCCTCAAACTTCTTCAAGGCGGGTACAAGAGGAATACCAAGGGCTCCAACGGTGTCGAAACAACCAAGCAAGGTAATCGGGACGCGATCGCCCCGATCTTTGCCGTTTTCTTTGCGGAACCTCTTTGCTTCCTCATCATTTGGTTTAATGCCTCGGTTACGGTAAAGCTCGTAAGCTTCTGATGCCTTGGTAACATAACGGCGGGATAGGAGACCCGAGCAATAGATCATCCCAGCTAGACTCCTGACTGTGTAAGCACCGCGACTGAACCCGAATAGATAGATTTCGTCACCGCGATCGTAGTTGAAAGAAAGAAAACGATAGGCATCTTGTATATTTTTATCGATTCCCAGCCCAGTAACTCCGCCCACAATCTTGTTACTGTCTACTCCAATTCCCTCGTCATAAAACACAATCTGCGGAACCCCGTCACTGGCTGTCCGTTTCACGGCCTGGGCAAGCCTAACCACATTAGTTGGGCACTGAGTATCTAGTTTGTTCCAAGTTCCATCACAGCAAACTATCAGACGTTTCCCTGGTTTCGTCATTTTTATATTCTCTCTTTGAATTTGAAATTTGAGAGCGACCTGTCTTTGGTAATCGGTTACAAGAGAATTGCCAATTCCGGTGTTTCTATCGCCTGACAGCGATCGCCGATCATTGATTGCTGGAAATCGATATTTTGCTGGCAATCTTTAGCTTTTTCGATTCTCAGGATAGTAGTCTCAAAACACCATCCAGTCTAGTTGGCTGTATTAAAATGTTAATTTTCTTTATATTTCTTAACTAAAAAAAAGAGCGTGAAATAGTAGGTTGGGTTCTGGGAAAATCCTCAATTCTCCTAACAGAAGTAGCGCTCCGACGCCCTAGCTAACAAACCTTGCAACACATTTACGCTCTGCCTTGTCAGTTTGTCAAACAGCTATATCTTATCGATTTGTCCGTTGGCTGCAAGATAATAGTGAGGTATTGGCTACACAGGTATCAGGTTCGATGCTCTGTTGAGGTTAAAATTTGTTTCAGCGACTCTCAGGTTTTCTGCGATCGGCTTGAAGTTTTTAACAATATGTGGGTGTTTCTGGTTTGTCGATCGGCAAATTTGTGCGAAAATTTCCTAGCCCCGGTTAAATTTGAAACGTCCAAAAGTGGGGACGATCGACCGCAGCGACTGGCTACGAGGTTCTCGCACCAAAACCAAAGGCAGAAGAGCAATCAGCCGCACAGTAGCCGAGAGGGCAAACACTGCTCCCAAACTCATGCCCGGAAGTTCGGCAAGAAAGCCACCGGCGGTAGTTCCCAAAGCCCCAGATACTCCCGAAACCGCTGCGGCGATCGCAAAATAAGTCGAAGGTTGCTCGATCGACGCGATCTCCATTTGAATATTGTTAGTACACAGCCCGATCGCGCCTAAAGTCGTTCCCCCCAACAAGTGCAGCAGCGGCAGCCACACCCACAGGGCAAACGGGTAATTTCCCGTACCCAACCACAGCAAAGGCGTTAGGGCCACCACCAGGCCAACAGCAATTAGCAGGGGGCGATTTCCCCAGCGATCGGCCAACTTACCCCAAAACATCAGCAGCAGTAGATTTGCCCCGGAACTTAAGCTGGTGTAAATCGTTACCAAACTCACATCCAAGCTTAAATTTTTCAGCAGGTAGATATTAAAAAAAGGCGCGCTGAGATTAACAGCAAATGTCCACACACTGAAGTAAAGAATAAACATTAAAAAATTAGAATCTTTCAGCACAGAAGGCACAAAATCTGTTATTTGCTTTGCTTTTTTCTCTGTAAGTCGATCGCTCTGTGCATCTTTTTTGTATACCTGGGGATTGACATCAACCATGAAGGATTGACAGCCCAAACTAATCATTCCCGCCAAAACACCCACCAATAAAACAATACCGTAGCCCAAAATTGGGCCGCCGTCCCAAGTTGAGACTTCCAATCCCATCAACGGCACTCCCAGCAAAGTGATGAGGCTGACAGCACTGTTGCGAAAGCCAAAATAGCGTCCCCGCAAGCGCTGAGGAACCACGGCAGCCATCCAACTGAACCAGTTAGAATTGGCAAAAGCTGCCAGCACGCTAGCTGCTACGACTGTTACCAGCGTCCATTGCAGCAGTTGGTGGAGGTCTGCGTGCTGGGAACCCCAAACAATTGCCACCGCCAGCACCAGCCACAGCAGCCGCGACACGCCGAATACAAATAGGTTGTACCAGCGGCGGCTGGTTGTCCGATCTGCGATGTAGGCTCCTAATGGTTGCAGGAGATTTACCACCATCGGAATAGCAGAGAATATACCTATTTCCACGCTACTGGCGCCGAGTTGCAGCAAGAAGTTGCTCAGCAGCACGCCACCGGTCGCCGACTCGAAGACAGCGGCAAAAACGCCGTCTAGAGTTGAGGCTTTCAGGGTCGATCGAACCTCTTGTTTAGAAATTTTGAGATCGGTTTTTGCAGATAAAACGAGCTGAGATATTTGATTGTCTAGTATTTCAGGAGTCTGAAGAGATAGAGGTTCATTTAACTCTGCAACTGGTTCAAACATAAGTAATAGGATTTTAGTCGTAGATTAAAGAAGGGCCCAATCCTGGTGTGGCAAAGGTTTGAGGCTGGCCGATCGTTAAATTATTTTTCACGCGCAGGTGTCAATAAAATTTAATCTTTATGCTCAAAATTTCTGAGCTAGCCTCTTAAGATAAAACCAGCCCCGCCTTCAAGGTGTGAGCTTGAAAGCTAGACTGGCACTTCCGGGTAATGGTTATTAATATAGATGGCAAGCGATCGCTAGGACATCAACCGCTTGGGAGATTTGACACTCCCCAGCCTAAAGGCGTAGGGATTCTTAATTCATCGACTGACCTTTAAGCGCTATGTCCTTTCGGCACTTCTTAAACCTTTCAACCGTACAAAATACCAATTGACGAGTTCAACTCACAGCAACCCGCCTAGGGTCTATCTCCAAAAGCGTACTAGGATATTTACCTAGAGTTGGGGTATGCCCTACCCTACTTAACAACACTAAATAGTTTGTTTCTGTGGTTAAAGGAACTGTGTTAAGCCCCTAGCTGTTTAGAGAGTTTTCGCCGCTCTTTGTCCCCCGGTTTACGCGCCAAAGTGTGTCGTTAACTGTTTTTATGCACTCCGGGCGCAGGAGTCTAACCTTGACAACTCTAGTATACTAGAAATTTCCTGACTTTTAGGAAGGGATTTAAGAAATTAAAGCCGTCCTAGAAGGACAGGGTTTTAGACCCAATTTCCTTGATAAATTTGCCAGTTGTAAAAAAGTAGGTTTTAGGGCTTAACAAGGAAGCGATCGCAGCATTTCGCCTGCCAAAAATAGCTCGAGTTCGGCCTCAAACAACTCCTCCCAAGGGCCAAAACAATTTTCGCCCCAGATCCTCGACTCGGCTCTCAAACCTTTACGGCTAGCTAAATATTGTGAAAAGCGCCCGCACCGGCCCGTAAGCCTTCGGAGTCGGTTGTTGGCGATCCTCTAGGAGAGTTCCGCTAACGCACCTCAACAAAAGTGTGGCTGCGATCGGCAACTGGCAGGACAAAATTATCACTTGACAAAATTTACGCTAACTGATAATAATAGCAAACCCTAGAATTAAACTTAAATGTTTGAGGGGTATCACTGCTAGGGCGTGAGGTCGATCGCCCGCAAATTTACAGATTTCTGCATTTGATCGTGACTAAAACTCAACCTTTATCGGGGTATACGTTGCCAGTATTTGCCTGTGCGGCTGCACTTGCAGCTTTGCGGTGCTTACGCGCAGGTATTCAGTCTCTAGATAGCGTATCAGTAAATTTACTGGAACCGCAAATAACGGCAGAAATTCCGATCGAACAGGCGTCTGTACTCAAAACTGGTACCGCTTTGGGCGTGACTCGCTCCGATCCGGGGGACAATCTCGATCTGACTCGCAATACCCCCGTTTGGGCAATGGTGGAATTGGGGAATTGGGAAGAGGGACAGAGGGAGAAAGAGGGAGAGAATTGCGAAGAGGGAGAGCAGATTGTGATTCTCGGCGGTGAAGGTATAGGGCGTCACACAGTCGATGGAGGGGCGGCGATCTATGATTACGCAATGCGGTTGCTGCGATCGAATCTGAGCCGAGAACTCGCAGGGGGAGAAAAAATTACTGTCACCCTGATTCTGCCGTCTGGGCGCCAACTAGCCACCCGCACTTCTAACGAAGCTTTCGGCGTGGTAGAAGGACTTTCGCTGCTGGGTACAACTGGCATTTCTCAACCGCTGAGTGCCCCTGGACAGTTGGAAGTTTACCGCGAACAATTGCAACAAAAAGCCGAATTGTTTGACTGTTTGGTTTTCTGCATCGGCGAAAACGGCTTGGATTTGGCGCGACAACTGGGGATTAATCCTGATAGGCTCGTCAAAACCGCTAACTGGCTCGGCCCGCTGCTGGTAGAAGCAGGATATCAGGGCGTGCAGTCAATTTTGCTGTTTGGCTATCACGGGAAACTGATGAAATTGGCGGCGGGAATTTTTCACACTCACCACCACCTCGCTGACGGGCGCAGGGAAATTCTCACAGCTTACTGTGCTAAAGCTGGAATGCCCGCCGATGCGTGTTCCGCAATTTTTGCCGCAGCGACAGCCGAAGAGGCTCTTGGGCAACTGCGGGCTTTGGACGGCGAGTTTGGGAGCAATTGGGTCGATCGAATTTACGGCGACATCGCCCGACAAATAGACTTGCGCTCATCGGATTGCATTTTTACTCACACCAACCGAAGAATCCCCGTGGGATCGGTGATGTTCGGGCGCGATCGCAAAATTATTGTTAAAAGTGACATAGGAGATACATTTTTGACCCAAATTTGTTAATCTAGTGTGAATATCCCTGAATTCTGTTTAAAACATCGGTCAGGGATAATATTTAACAAGTAATAATTCTCTGTCCCTAAACCTTAATTATACTAGGTTGCTTCGGGAAGTTATTTCTGAAGCAAGAATTCAATTAATTAGGGTAAGGATCGAAGTAAATCTATGGCCCTGTACCCGATTAATCGACTAACATCGCTGACGGCAATCTAGTATCAATAAGATTTATTCCTAGCGGCCAAGGGTTCCTAGCCTTCCTTAGAATTGTACTGAGAGCGCGACAGATACGTCCGCTACTTTCTGCCCAATTAGCACTTAGCAATTACGCAATAACCGTGACTACTAAAATAGAAACTGAATCCGTTCTCACAAACTCTTTAATGCAGCAGATCGATCGCCAGATCATCGTGATTCTCGACTTCGGTTCGCAATATTCCGAACTGATTGCTCGTCGAATTCGCGAAACTCAAGTATATTCAGAAGTTATTTCTTACCGGACTACTGCAGAACAGTTAAAAGCTATCAATCCTAAAGGAATTATTCTTTCAGGAGGCCCGAGTTCTGTATACGATGAAAAAGCACCCCACTGCGACCCAGAAATTTGGAATTTGGGAATACCGGTGTTGGGAGTGTGTTACGGGATGCAGTTGATGGTAAAGCAGCTCGGAGGCACGGTTGAGCGCTCTAAATTAGCGGAATACGGCAAGGCATCGCTATTTATTGACGATCCTACGGATTTGCTGACAAATGTCGAAGAGGGAAGCACGATGTGGATGAGCCACGGAGACTCCTGTACTGAACTGCCGACGGGTTTTGAGATCCTCGCTCACACGCACAATACTCCGTCTGCTGCTGTTGCTCACCACGAGAAAAATTTGTACGGGGTTCAGTTTCACCCAGAAGTAGTTCACTCGATCGGGGGAATAGCTTTAATTCGCAATTTTGTTTACCACATTTGCGAGTGCGAACCGACTTGGACGACAGCTACTTTTGTGGAGGAATCGATTCGCGAAATTCGAGATCAAGTGGGGGATAAACGAGTTTTGCTGGCTCTATCCGGCGGTGTAGATTCTTCAACTTTGGCTTTCTTGCTGCACAAGGCGATCGGCGACCAACTTACCTGTATGTTTATCGACCAAGGGTTTATGCGGAAGTATGAACCAGAACGGTTGGTAAAATTATTTAAAGAGCAATTCCACATTGATGTTGAGTATGTTAATGCTCGCGAACGCTTTTTAGCTCAACTTGAAGGGATTACCGATCCTGAAGTAAAACGCAAGCGGATCGGTCACGAATTTATCAACGTATTTGAAGAAGAATCGAAGCGTCTGGGCCCCTTTGACTACCTCGCCCAAGGTACTCTTTATCCTGATGTGATTGAGTCGGCTGACACTAATGCAGACCCGAAAAGCGGCGAGCGAGTGGCTGTTAAAATTAAAAGCCACCACAACGTCGGCGGTTTGCCGAAAGATTTGCGATTTAAGCTGATTGAACCGCTGCGAAAACTGTTTAAGGATGAGGTGCGAAAAGTCGGCCGGTCGATCGGGCTTCCCGAAGAAATCGTGAACCGACAACCTTTCCCTGGCCCGGGATTGGCGATTCGGATTATAGGAGAAGTTACCGCAGAGAGACTAAATATTTTGCGGGATGCTGACTTCATTGTTCGCCAAGAAATTAACCGGCACGGATTGTACGGTGAACTTTGGCAAGCTTTTGCAGTTTTGCTGCCGATTCGCAGTGTAGGCGTGATGGGCGATCAGCGCACTTATGCTTACCCGATCGTCTTGCGATTTATTAAGAGTGAAGACGGGATGACGGCTGACTGGGCGCGGGTTCCTTACGATTTGTTGGAACTGATCTCGAATCGGATTGTGAATGAGGTTAAGGGGGTAAACCGGGTAGTTTACGATATTACTTCTAAGCCGCCGGGTACGATCGAGTGGGAGTGATTTGTAGTTAGCGATTAAGTAGGCGGACTAATTTTTTTGTCTGTCTACTTATTGTGATTTTGGATAAAAGGGCGATTCTCCACATTCCGCCCTTTGACTCTCACATTTAGGTATTTTTGACCAAGCCATGAGGTTTGCGTCAATTTTGAGGGAATTCCCAGTCAACAGTGGCTCAAAGGGCAGAATGTGGGTTCTAATTGTTCCACCGCTGCATTGGTTTCAATGTTGTGACTTCGATCACTTGTAACACGGACTTGGTTCACCGAATATTTTCAGTATTATCACGGAAAAAAACCAGCACCATCACTTACTCTTAGGCGAAACCACGAGATGATTAAGGTGTCGAGTTCAAAACAATCCCATGTATCCAGTTAATCTTCTCCCCGGCGCTATCAACGAATTAATCGCCACTGTCACCGATACTCACCGCGTTACCAAAGCTGACCGCTACGGCATGATGGCCGCCATCCTCGATGAGTCCATCAGTGAAGAAGAACGTGGCTCACTCGATCGTCTGATTCGCTCCCTAGTCAAAGGTAGGATTCAAGTCAGTGATGAACTCTCCATCGTCTCGTAAGCAGAAAGCTCGTTGAGAACTCGACACTCTACAAGAGCTTTCGATTGGGAAAGTTTAGGCAAGTCACTGATACAACTCTCTAGGGATAGCTTTTTGTATAATGCACTTTTGAGATAGACGATTAGCATTCACAACTTCATAAACATTATGACGGATAGCTGTATTCAGCAACGCCGAAAAAATATATAGAACATCCACACCATTCGGCTAACTAAGAAAGAAAGAACACGGGGGCTGAAGTCCGCCGTGTCGCTTCCCTCTGGGGACTAAAGTCTCGCTCGTTTCCCACATCCCGTATTATTTTTAGGATTTATTAATTTGCCCTCTAATTTTAGGATGGTAATTATATCAAGTCTGAGCGATCGATCGCCATACCGCAGCGTATGGGGGGTTGACCAATATTTGCAGTGGGAATCCGAGTTCCGGGGGAACCCGTCCCTAAAGGATTGGAATGCTTTCGTAACTATCGGCCTATATTGCGCTTCATTTGATCGAGTTCTTCGTCTGCTTCCCAGCGTTGAAACTTTTCTTCTAAAGGATCGGCCGCATTAAAACTATTATAATTTGAACTCTGATTCCAACCCTTTGTATCCCAATTTGGCTCGGTTTTAGTGGTAGGGCGAGTTGCAGCTTCGGCCGCTTTTGCTCGGACTTCTTTTCGCCGTACTTGAATTTGGCGGTAAAGTTCTTTTGCTTTTTCAATCCGTTCTTTGCAGCCTTGCATTTGACCCCAGCGCTGATTTCCCTGACGCAGCAAAGCTGCTTGCCGCTCTTGGGCGGCTTGAGCTAAATCGAGCCTTTGAGCAGCTTTAGCTTTGTTGATGCGATCGTTCCAGCGCTGAATTTCTTGAGCGGCGGAGAGAATTTCGGCTTGCAGTTTTTTCTCTTGTTTTTGGATATCGAGAATCAGCCGCAGAGTGTCTTCTTCTTGTTCCTTCAGTTGTTCTTCTATTGCCTGCAATTCCAGATGGGGATTGCTACGCAAAAATTCTTCTAATCGGGTTTCTAGAAAGCGGCTGAAATCATCAAATAAGCCCATTTTTTATAATTCCTCAGTCATCAGTTATGAGTCATTAGTCATTGGTCATTAGTTATTAGTCATTGGTTCTTAGTCACTGGATCTCAATTATAGATCCTGAGTTGTTAGTTATAGCAGAAGAAAGTTCGGCAACGAATTGGGGAAGCGATTTAACGGATAGAAGGAAGAAGCAATAAGAGCAATGGTTTCAGCAATTAAGAACGTCTTGGCGGTTCCTATATTATAACTGTTTTCACTGCTCGTCATATACAGCCCGATCGCTGCCCGTTACTGATTACCGATGACCTAACTCATAACTAATGACTGATGACTAATGACTCATAACTGATGACTGATTAGAACTTTTGGCCGACAAAAACCGATCGCACATCTCCTCCCTTGCGGATAACTGCTTCTTGATTTTTGATTTCTGCCAGCGTCCAACCGCTAGCGCCGATGCTTTCGCCGACATAAATTCTGCGGGCTACGCCGTCTACTTCAAACAAAGCAGCCGATCGATCGCCCAACTCCAAAATCCCTACCAGCGTGTGCGCGGAAGTCGGGGCGCTGCTGGCGGCAGGTGCGGATTGCTCCGGCGCGGGCGCAGATTGCTGGGCTGCTGGGGGCGCTGGTGCCGGTTCGGTTTCGCGAGCCAAAATCTTTGGCTGGGGAGACTCCGAGGGGGAAGGGGAAGCGGCGACGGGATCTCGACTGCCTGCGGCGGCGATCGCACGACCGGAGGCTGGAGCAGCAGGCGAGGGGGAAACTGCGCCGGTTTGAGGAGCAGCCGGAGCAGCCGGAGCAGCCGGAGCAGCAGCCACCTGAGCAGGCGGAGCCACAGTCACCTGAGCGGGGGGAGGGATGACTACGATTTGGGGTGCTGGTGCTCCCGGCTGTGCGCCGGCTTGTTCTAGGGCATCAGCGATGCGGTTGACTGCTGTCGAAAGACCTGCGGTTGCCGGCGGCGCGCCGGAAATTGAAATGCTCGGCAGCGTCCCTGGGGTGGGGGCTGCGGGAACTGCTGCAAGTTGCGGGTTAGCCTGGGGTGCTTTTTTTTGTTCGATCGCTTCTAGGGAGCGCTGCACGTATTCGACAAACGGGGTGTCGGGTGCTGTTTTGCCACTTGCTACCGGCGTCTCTGGTGCAGGGGCGGCGGGCAAGCGCACGAGTCCCGACCTGCTTGCGAGCCATAACCCCATGACTAGCAGCAGCGACCCACATGCTGCTCCCAGCAGGATTCTGTCGAATGATTGTTTGGACTGCTGTTTTTTGGCTGTTTCTAGGGCGACTTGGCGGGCGATCGCTTCTACGTCTTTTTCGCCCCGCTGCGGCTGGGGGGGTGCCAACTGCGACAAAACTATTTGAGGTACCGAGATCGACTTGAGCGCCACGAATTCTGGCTGCACGGGCTCGGATGGCAGTCCGCCACTGCCGTCGAATGCTCGATCGACTCCTTCAAACAGTTCGTCCATCAACCGATCGGCGTAGGACTCTACTGCCACTGCTTCGGCTGGCACTGTTTCGACGGTCGCAACCACGGCGATCGGCTCTGACGCTGATTCCAAAGACATCTGTTTGGCGATTACTTTTTGAGGCATAGTTTTCTGTTTGCTCCCGCTCCTCGACAACCCTGAGATTCTCAACTTCAGACTTCTACAGGATACTTGTGATGTTGACCAATTCTTGGCTCAGAACAGGTCAATTGTATCTCACTCATCACCATATTTTTAGTCCTCGGCCAACTTACTTTGCCCGATCGACTTTTGTTTTACCTGTTTTGGGCCTTTTCGCCCCTGTTTTCTGCTGCCAGTCTTATTTGCTTACCCTGACTTTTAGTGCATATTCTACTGCTTTTGTCAACCCCACCCTCCGGGGCTTCGCAGTTTTTGACACACAGCTTTACTTGAGGCTCTCGAAAAAAAGCGGGTTTTTTGCCGCTGTTTGCGATCGCATTGCAGCTTTAACAAGGATTTCAGACTTTTACCTGTCTTAAGTTTGTTGGTCAGTTTGCTTGAGAGTAATAACAGGTTGCAGATTTTCTGATAACTCATGGCTGCAACAAGGGTAACAACCGCTGTAATTCCCCACAAGCTGCCTGAAGCGATCGCGGCGCATCTTCTGGTAAGCTCTGAGAATAACATCGATCGGCTAAATCCTCAACAGGTTTTTTGCAAACAGCCTCATTGTTCTCAAATTTTGCATAAGCATTTTCTTCATTCACAGTTTCTCCCTGCAAATAGTGTATCCAAGTCTCAATATTGCGCTTGGGAACAAAAATCGCGATCGCTTCATTCGGTTCCCTCTTTTTCTCATCGTTTTCACCCAGGACACTAGCTAACTCATTAAGTCTTGCTTCCAGCGTACCCGTATCTGCATCAATTAACACAACTAATCCAATCGACACCTGGTTTCTCTTCTGGCGATAAGCTTTCACTTCCCCCGGATAGTGAGTGCGTACATACTCTTCTCCTGCTTGGCTACCTTTCGGACAAATATTAGCTCTAAATTGACCTGTAAAACCTCGCTTTTTTAGGAAATAACGCGCAAAAACCTCCTGCTGTCTGTCCTCGCAGAGAATGACAATCTGAACTCTACGACTCATTCAACCACCCCCGTGCAATCAGTTCAGAAACTGGCAGTCCAGAATTGTCAGCTACTTCATTGCTAATTCGTTTGACTCGAACAGCAGCATTGCTTTGACGCTCAAACCAATAGCCAATCGGTGAAGCTAAAAGATAGTTAATTAACTCAGGATGGTGAGAAATTAGTAATGCTTGAAGTTTTCCCTCGCTACAAAGGTCATAAAGCTCAATCAGCCAGGGTTGAATTTCGGGTAATGCTAAAAAGTTTTCCGGTTCATCAATCCACAAGGTATAATCTTCCGATCTTGTACCGTAAATCAGCGCGTATAAAGCAACTAATGTTTTTTGTCCGTCCGACAATTCTCTGAGACGATATTCAATTGGCTTGCTGTTATCTGTTTGTCTTGAAAACCGCAGTTTTAACACCACATTATCTTCGCTTACTCGCTCAAACTTAAAATTGTTGAATCCATCCAACACATCTCTTAAAATATTTCCAATCTCAGCAACTTTACCTTGGTCTTCAGATAAGTAGCGATACCAAGAAACAAAATTTTCCATCTTAGGACTCAAACGCATTTGTTCTTGGCTACTTTCATCAACCATCAAGCTGGGAACAACTTGCACGATGATAAATCGCGCCATCCGTTCTCTAAACCAAGTTAACTTCGTGTTGTCGTTTCTTGGCATTAATGAAGGCAGAATAGATTGCGACCAGTCAAACTGGTATTTCGGGCCCGGTGAATAATCATCTCGATAGAGTTGAACTTCGCCGAATTCAAATTGTAGTAAAGGCTGGTTATCAAAGAGCAGACTCTCGTACCTAACACGACATTTATCTCCATACTCATCGATTTGTAATTGATATGTGTAGCAGCCGTCATTACCGAGAATTTCTAGCTCGAAACGCTGAATTTGTAAGGTTTGCCAGCGGGTGAAGTCCGCAGGTCTGAAAATTCCTTCTACCTTACTCTCACCGCTGACTAATGCTTGGATTTTCTGCAAGACTTCAAAAACTGTTGATTTACCCGATCCGTTAGAACCCAGAAATAGATTAATGGCATCAAAATCTAGTTCAAAATTTACCAAACAGCGAAAATTGTCAATATATATTCGTTTCAGCATGGGATTTTTTCACTCATAATTCCTCTAGCTCCTGTCATTGTTAACAGGAGCTAAACACAAGACTCGGACAACCCTAAATTAACCCACCCGTTCAGCTAATTCCAACCAGCGCTCAGTCGCCCGATCGATCTCCTGCGTCAACTGAGCCAAACGATCCGATAACTTCTTCATCTCTGCAAACTCGCTCGGAGCATTGTGAGACAAAATCTTCTCAATGTCTTCTTTTTCAGATTCCATCTTCGGAATTTGACTTTCTAATTGTTCGTATTCCCGCTTCTCATTGAAGGAAACTTTGGGAGCTTTTTGAGTGGAATTAGTGGAGTTTGAGTTGTTAGATTCAACAGGACGTGTAAGTTTTTCTTTGTCTTTTTGTCCTTTGATTTCCTTGGCTTCTTCGGCTTTCTTGTAGTCTAAATACACCGAATAATTGCCGGGATACAAGCGCAAATTGCCCCCAGGCTCCAAGGCGAAAACCATGTCGATCGTGCGATCGAGAAAATAGCGATCGTGGGACACCACAATCACGCAGCCGTTAAAATCTTCGAGATAATCCTCCAAAACCGCCAAAGTCTGCACGTCCAGGTCGTTTGTCGGTTCATCCAAAATCAGCACATTCGGCGCACTCATCAGGACTTTCAACAGAAATAACCGGCGCTTTTCCCCGCCCGAAAGTTTGTTAATCGGTGCATACTGTTGGTTGGGTGGAAACAGAAACTTTTCCAACATTTGAGAAGCAGTAATGATTTCCCCATCCGCCGTTTGCACCAACTCGGCTACACTTTTCAAGTATTCAATAACTCGCTGGTCTTCGTTCGGCGTCAAATCCTCTGAATGCTGGTCAAAATAACCGATATGAATGGTTGTGCCAATTTCGACAGTACCCGAATCCGGCTGAATGCGTCCGGTGATGATATCCATCAGCGTCGATTTTCCCGCACCGTTGCAGCCAATAATTCCTATCCGGTCTTCTGGAGTGAAATTGTAGGTAAAATCTTTAATTAAAGTGCGATCGCCATAGGCCTTAGAGATATTCAGTAACTCAATCACCTTCTTACCAATCCGGCGGCCGGCTGTGGCAATTTCGACTTTGCCGTTGGCTGTTTTGAACTCCTGGGCTCGCATATCTTTAATGCGATCGATCCGAGCTTTTTGCTTGGTACTCCGCGCCTTCGGCCCTCGTTTGAGCCATTCCAATTCGCGCCGCAATACACCCGCGTGTTTGCGAACACTGCTGGCGGCGGATTCTTCAGCTAAGGCTTTTTTCTCCAAGTAATAAGCGTAATTGCCAGCATAATTGTAAAGGTCGCCGCGATCGATCTCCAGGATGCGATTGGTAACGCGATCGAGAAAATAGCGATCGTGCGTAATCAGTAGCAAAGCACCGCGATAGCCGTTCAAATAGTTCTGCAACCACTCCACAGACAGCGCATCCAAGTGGTTTGTCGGTTCATCCATCAGCAACACATCGGGCTCGGACAACAAAGCCGTTGCTAAGGCAATTCGCTTGCGGTAGCCGCCGGACAAATCGGCAATTTTCGCATCAAAATCCTCAATCCCCAACTTGGTCAAAATCAATTTCGCCTTGGTTTCCAAGTCCCACGCATCCACCTCATCAATGCGTTCAGACACTGCAGACAGACGCGCCATCAACTTGTCTGTATCGCCTTTGCCGTGGGACAATTGATCGGAAATTTCCTCGTATTCGCGCACTAAAGCCATTTGTTCGCCACTGTCAGCAAATACTTGCTCTAAGACAGTGTGATTTTCGTCTAAATCCGGCTGTTGGGGGAGATAGACAATTGTAGACCCTGGATTGACCCAGCGATCGCCAGAGTCGATCGACTCCATACCCGCAATCATTTTCAGCAGGGTTGATTTGCCGGAACCGTTTGTGCCGATGAGTCCGACTTTATCGCCTTCATCGAGGCTGAAACTGGCATCTGTCAAGAGTTCCTTGATGCCGAAGTCTTTTTTGATCGATCGTAGAGTAAAAATAGTCATGAGTATATAAAATTATTTACCTAACTTTTGACATCGATAAGCGAATTGCGGTATTTTAAGTTATATCATATATTGTAACGCATCTGCAATACAATTATAGGAACAATCTAGACTAAAAAAGTGAATGTTCCAAATAGATTTCACACGAGACGCTTTGTTTTTCTATGATATCAGAAGTAGGACTATCAAAAAGGTGTGATTTTCAGTTTAACTGGGACACTTGATATGGTTTCATCCAAACTAATCTTGAGGTGGCGAGGGCCAAAATGAAAATAGATCGTATTACAAGCAATCCAAAGCGGATGAACGGGCAACCATGTATTCGCGATCTTCGGCTTACTGTTCGTCGGGCGATCGAGCTGCTAGCAACTTATCCCGATCGAGAAGAACTACATCAAGAGTTTCCAGAACTAGAGGATGAAGATATCCGACAAGCTCTAATTTTTGTATCCTCTTACCTGGACGATCGCATCATTGAGCTACCTAATCGCTAGTGAGTTAACTACTATTACAACTGAATAAACCGCTTTTTTACATTATTTCATACAAAACACTAAATTGGGTATGACGAGGAGATTGACAAACAAAAAACCTAGGCGGTAAAATGAGGAAAAAAGCACGGATAATTCCCAAATGAACGATCGATCCTCAGCAGATTTGATATCACCCGCAGAGTTACACCGCCAGCTTAATGACTTACTCAAGCAACTATCACCAGAACGATTACAGGTGCTTGCTGATTTTGCGGCTTACTTAGCAAATGCTGAAAGCGAAGCTGCAACTCAAGAACTTTTGGAAATTTCTGGATTGCTAGAGCGAGTTAAGCAAAATCAAGCAACTCCTAAAACTGATTACACAACCTGGAGAAGTCTTCGCTCCGATGTATGAAGTTCTTCTCCATCCTGATGCTCAAAAGGTTTATGTCAATGCTGACACAGCCCTAGCGAAGAAAATTGCCCGATGTTTGGAGCAGTTAGAACAAACTCCTCAGTTGCACCCTAACATTAAAGCCCTCAAAGGAGATTATGCAGGGTACTATCGCTACCGAATCGGGGACTACAGAGTGATTTACTCGATCGACGATGAAGTGGTGCAGGTATTTGTTGTGGCGATCGCTCATCGCAGTCAAGTCTATGAACCGTGAGGGCGAGTTAGTCAGCCCAGCAACAAGAGCGATCAATTTAATCAGTAAACCATCGACTCCATACCCGCAATCATTGTCAGCAGCGTTGATTTCCCGGAACCGTTTGTGCCGATGAGTCCGACTTTATCGCCTTCATCCAGGCTGAAGCTGGCATCTGTCAAGAGTTCCTTGATGCCGAAGTCTTTTTTGATCGATCGCAGAGTAAAAATAGTCATCAGTATAGAAAGTCATTTACCTAACTTCACTTTAGTGTAGCATGGTGTTGCGTGTATTAATTGCATTATTTCGGAATCGTATTGCGTCTTGTACCGCATCTTCGATCTAACTCTAAGTTAGAGCTAAATGTTGAGCGATTGTTGTTTTATATTTTCTATTCCGATTCAATTATCATCTCAGGTTTCCAGTGATGAATTTAGATGAAAGAAAACTAGCAGTTAGGCATTTTTACGAGCTGTTTTGCGAAGCGAACGCTGAGACTTCTTTATACGAGACAGTAGTCCACAATAAATGCCCTGACGTTTGCCCAATCTATCAAAAAATTGCCCGTCTTAAATTGTTAGCAATATCTGTTTCTTCAGGTTTCGATTGTATAGAAATTGAGAGAATACAGCAGAATATCCCTCAAACTGTTACTGATGCTTTCGACCGTCACTTCTGGTATTCCCAGTGGACTCTTAGTGAATTATCTCTCGTAAAAATTCCGATTGCTGAACAAGACACATTTTTTTTGTTTGTTGTAGGGTTGTGTGATGATGGTTGGGAAAACAATGCTAGGTTTATCGAAATTTTTGCCCAAAAAGGCGAGTTTCTCGGCGCAACAGATTTGTACTGCGATCGAGCAGTGAAATGGAGAGAAAAACAATTCACCAATCAGGACTATAGAGACATTAGAGGCGAGCCGCCGCCTCCTTGGTCGGGAGATATTCCTAACGATTTATCTTACCGCGAACCTTTATCGTCAGAAGAAATACTCGACGAGAATCTGTCTTGCTTGTCCTTAGAGACTCTGTACTACCATGAACCTTTATGGTCTGAAGAAATGTTGTGGCAATCTGCTATAAAAATTGAGAATGAAGGGGCAGTTATTCGTTATGTTCTTCCCGCTCAAACTTACGGTATTTAATTTCCTGTTTTGATATTAAACCGATTCATTTACAGCAAGTCATGGAAGAATTACTGAGTCAGCTTAAACAGCTAGGATTCTATCGATATGAAGAATCGGAAACGATCGAAATATTGGAGAGGCTTTCAATCCAAACATCCTCACCTTGGGTGTTCGATGGAAAATACCAATACGATTCTTTAGATACGGTGACAGAAAGCGATGGAGTATATATCAACGAAGGCTTATTGTGGTTAGACGCTCCGCATCCTCAATACAGTCTTTGCTTCCTTAGCAGAGAAGACTTATCCGAATGTGTTTAC
Source organism: Microcoleus sp. T3_D1 (assembly GCF_036700405.1). Lineage (NCBI taxonomy): Bacteria > Bacillati > Cyanobacteriota > Cyanophyceae > Oscillatoriales > Microcoleaceae > Microcoleus > Microcoleus sp. T3_D1. The sequence continues at coordinate 2,726 of NZ_JAUBOV010000090.1, read as the reverse complement.
GCCTATGCACTTGAGGAACTCAAACCTATTTTAGAAAGAGCTGGTGCGATCGTCAATGACATTGATGAGTTTGAAGCAGATAATGGTGATTCCTTTTTAAGGCTTAATGAAGTTGACTACCTTATTTGTCCCTCAGCAGTAAATTCATTTGCTACACGTACTATTGACAAGTGGAATTTTGTCACAGCGAAAACTTTGCTAGCAGCAAACAACTTATTAGCACACGCTCAGTCAGAGGAAATAATTTATGTAGTTAGAGAGTTAGATGAAGATGGTTTATATATCGCAATTTTAACATCTAAAATGTTTGGATTAATTCATGAAAATTCACTATTAATAAATGAGCTAAAGCCTCAAAAAATAGAAACTTACTTTGCACAGTATCTTGATATGTCTAGATATCAACCTTAATAACATGAGCGATATCGATAATATTAAAATGCCAAATTACGATCGCTTTGAAGTGCGAATTAATCGAACATCTTTGCCTTGGACATTAGGCAATAAACTTGATGTAGCTGAGATTCATATCAACCATCAACCGCTAATAGAATTAGTGCGCCAAGTTGAAGAACCACTTGTTAGAGCAGAGATTCAGGAGCGGCGATCGGCAGGAGAGACTATTGATGAATCAGATTTTCCACCGGGAGATTACTTATACTTACCACCTTCTAGGATTCTGCTGCCCTCACGAAACTTGCTCGACGAGCCTTGGCATTGTGGATTTGAGTTGCAATCTAACGATCCACAGGCTGGGAAAGCGATTGTTTTAGGTTGCACTTGTGGGGTGATTCAGTGCTGGTTTATGCAGGTTAGGATCGCACTTAATGAATCTACTGTTGAGTGGGCAGATTTTGGTCAGTTTCATCGTGATTGGCAATATAGTCTAGGACCATTTAAGTTTGACCGAGAGCAATATGAATCTGAACTGTGCAAATCGTATGTATGAAGTTCTTCTCTATCCTGATGCTCAAAAGGTTTATGTCAATCTGGATCGTCCACGCCTTCCAATGTACTATAATTTAGATACCAACCTTTGTTGGAGTATTTTTTTATGTCCTTGCAAGAGCTTAAAGAAAAAGCCAGCCAACTATCAGTCAGCGATCGCCTTGCCCTGCTAAGTGCGATCGTTCAATCCCTGCAAAGTACACCAGAAATCGAGAATTGGCAATATTTAATTGCACGTCCTCATCCTTGGCGCAAACAACTTTACATTAAGGGACGTAAATTACTGGCATCGACTATTTGGCGAGACATGACTGCCAATGGGATGTCACCCGAACAAGCTGCCAAAAATTGGGATTTACCCCTGTCTGCTATCTATGAGGCGATTCATTACTGTCAGAATCATCAGGAACTCCTAAAATTAGAAGCAGACGAGGAACGCTATCGATTGGAAGCAAAAAAAGTCCAACTTGAGCCGACGAATGCTGCTTGACGAAGATTCTCAAGCAAAATATTTAGTCAATAAGTAAAGAGGCTGAATGAAAACCGATCGCCCTACCAATTGACCAAATCACCAAATTCTGCCAACAGTGGCAAATCATCGAACTCTCGCTCTTTGGTTCGATCCTTCGTGACGACTTTCATGCAGACAGCGACATCGATATCCTAGTGGCTTTTGCCCCCACGGCCGACTGGAGTTTACTCGATCGCGCCCAAATGCAGGAAGAACTCGAAGCAGTGCTAAGTAGACGAGTCGATCTAATCAGTAAACGGGCGATCGATCGCAGTTCCAACTGGATTCGCCGCCTTTGAAATTCTCTCTACTGCTCAAACTATTTATGTCAAATAGCTGCGATCGCGCTTCCTTAATCGATCGCTCTTTTTATTTCAACAACTGCTTCTGCCGTTTTACCCGTTGCGCGATCGAATATTGTTAGGGAGATGTGCCTATCAACTGCTTCAACAGATGGCTGAAATGAAATTGACTCATGCCCAGCAATTGAGCTAAACCTGCAAGCTTAATATCTTGATTCAGATGTTCGTTGATTTACTCAGTTTGCGTTTCTGATTTTATTGTACTTCGCCAGTGAGATCGCTATCTCTGGGGTGCTTTTGAGAACTGGCATTGCAAGCCCTAGCTTGATTGTGCCTAGATAGCAATCACTTTTGAAGTCATTGTAGAAATATAAAGTTTTAATTTTAATAATTTTCCCTGACTTTACTTCGCTTGGTGTCCAACTTAAAGATGCAACAGACAGCAGCCACCTTGAAATGGCTGGCATAGGCACCTTACTTGTATCTAGAGACGGGCAGTTTCAATAAGATCTTCTCTACCTTTAGGAAGAGATAAATCCGCCCCGATCTAACGCCACAAAAATAATCTTTTGAGTAAAAAGGCGGGGGTGGAAAGTACGAATGCAGATTGTAGGGTTTCCTTGCCTGTCATTCCCAAGTGCGATCGCCGAAGATAAGAGTATAGAAATTAAACGGCTGGTTTTCACCCGCCCTTACACAAAATGAACTCACAACTAGAACAACAAGTAACAATTCTACAAGACGAAACAGCAGCGGCAGGGAATTCAGCCAACCCAACAGTTGAAACTCATGTATTTGCCTCAGAATTTGCCACAGAGGAAAAAGTCAGAGTGGAAGAATTTAAGATTAGCGGCGACAGCCTAATTGGTAAAGTCAAAGAACTAATTCACTGTCGTTTAGACTAAATAAAGATGAGAACGGTGGCAAAAGAAGAACTAGAGCCACCGCGCCGGGAGAGAATAAGG
>NZ_JAUBOV010000089.1:0-29156 GCF_036700405.1 Microcoleus sp. T3_D1 | reverse complement strand
GCTGGTGTCGGTGCTGGTGTCGGTGCTGGTGTCGGTGCTGGTGTCGGTGCTGGTGTCGGTGCTGGTGTCGGTGCTGGTGTCGGTGCTGGTGTCGGTGCTGGTGTCGGTGCTGGTGTCGGTGCTGGTGTCGGTGCTGGTGTCGGTGCTGGCGATACTGAAGAAGCCGTAATGTTAATTTGCGTCGGCTGTACTATCTGAGGGGTGGGGCTGAAATAACTTCCCTGTGTAATAACATTTTCCTTCTTTGGACCTCCAGTGGCAATGCTGCCAGCAGTACCGTTGAGTTTGTTATAGTCGGCCCCGACGCTGAAAGGAGTGTTCGAGGCTTCGCCACCGTGGCGAAGGGTGATATCTCCACCATTAGCGCTACCAGTAGTGGATGCGGAAATGCTGCAAGGTTGGGACAAGCAGTTGTTATCGTTGGTGAAAGTGCCTGTAGCTCGGAAATTACCGCCGGCTGTAATGTCAATCTCTCCTCCGCCTGTTCGGCCTTCGGTGTTGATATGGGTTACTTCTATGTCGTTGCGCGCGTTGAGGGTGACTTCGCCGCCTTGTTTTTCTTCGGAGTTGGCGTCTATGAATCCTGTTTGAATGCTGCTTGAGGGTGCTGCAATACTAACGTCTCCGGCGTTGCTGGTTTTGTCGCTCGACTCTGCGTTGATATTGCCTGTTTCTACTTTTCCTGTACGGCTGGTGACGCTGATGTTGCCGCCTGCGGTGGTGTCGGAGTGGGAGTCGAGATCCGCAGTGCTAATGTCGCCACTAGCTTCTAGGGCGATCGGGCCGCCTTGGGAACTTGTCAGGTTTCCGCTGACTGCAATGGTGTTGGCTGCTTGAATTTCGATCGCCCGAGCGTTTGCATCTTTTAGTGCAACGTCCCCCGCAGCTACTGCTCGGTTAGACGCCGTGAGTACCACTTCACCGCTGGCATTGACACTGAGGCCTGTAGCGTTTGTTTTACCGATGCCTGTGAGCAGTTCGGGCAAGGTTGCGATCGAGAATGTCGAAGCTGTGCTGGATCTTTCAGTGGTGCTCGTCGCTGAGGGCGGCTCGATTTCCAAACTCAGCAAATTGCCTCGCTGGCGGATCTGCACTAAATTTGTCCCCAAAACTGATGCTACGGTAATTTGACCGCCTGGGGCCGAAACGCTGCCGGTGCTGACAACGGTGCCGCCGAGCAAGGTTAAGTTCTGCCCTGACTTGACTGCTAAGTCTGCCGTGCTGATAATTGCCCCTGCTCGATCGGCCCCAAAAGCAAAGGAATTGGGCGCGCCTGTCAGAGATGTGTAGGTGCTAGTACCGACAGCGTTAAACGAGTTTGAACCAAATCCAATAGCGGTGGCGGTGGTTGCTGTGAAAGAAGCCGGCACGTTTAAGCTGGCACTGTTGCCAAATATGATGCCGGATGGATTCATCAGAAACAAGTTAGAATTGCCGCCGGTTACTTGAATTAAGCCGTTAATAATCGACGGGTTGCCGCCGCCTATGCCCGCTAAAATGTTGCGAATGTTGGGGTTTGATATAAAGTTGGCAATCTGATTTTCCGACAAGCCGAATTCTTTAAAGCTGTGGAAAAGATTTTGTCGATCGCTCGATAATTGTCCGCCTTCAATATCGAAGCGAGTTGGCTGCCCAGAAGTTCCGTTTTGGGCTGCGGGAGTGACGGTAGTGCCCGTTGCGTTCGCCGCTGGAACAATTGTTTGACCTTCTGCTTTGGCTTGGACAAAGTAAAGATTTATTAAGACTATTTGCAGAGCAAGTGTCAGTTTGCTTATTCTTGCTTTTGAGAGGATTTTAGACGTTTTTTGAATATTTTTGACGGTTTTCATAGTTTTTTAAGGGGTAAAATATATAAATCACAGAAATTAGGTAAAGAAACCAACTTTGTAGAAAAAACTTGGTTGACGGCTGTGTCGCTAAATATTTGCACATCTGTGCTGTGTCTGGTCAATTTCGTAGAAGATTGGAAATTTACCCCTCCTTTTCAGAGGTGGTATTTGTGAGCTATTCTGTCAGTCTTATTGCTAAGTAAGGTTTGCCTGGTAAATGTTCGCGTTCCCTTGTTAGGAAAGCGACACGCTTGGCTATAAACCTGTTTACTCGTTCGTTAATCGCCTTCGACAGTGCATAATGCTGGCGTTTACATCACGGTGTCATGACCAGATGAACGCAGTCAGTTAAGACGCTTGACTGCACGTTCCGATGTTGTACAGGTGCTGACTAGGAATGCCAAGATCTGCATAGGTTTTTCGGAACGGTTGAAGACGCTATATTTATGAAGCAACCGGGTTTCTGACTGCAAGTGCATTCAGGAGTCAATGGGTAGAATTTGCCTTTGCCTTGGCAATTTTATCAGCGTATCTTTTCCACAATCTAAATATAACTCGAAATGCCTAGGCTCTGTATCTTCCCCATGACATATTAATAAAACATAACAAAAACGGCCTTTCTAGAGGCTCTCCGACGCCTATAAACCCGTTTTTTTAACTATTATTCATAGTCTGAAGGAAGTATAGGGGTTCAAAAACTAGGTTTCTGCGTCCAATACTGACCCGGAAACATCCCCAAATATTTTATAGAAAACCAAAAATACTCGACACTTGCCGAAACTTAAAATTAGGGAAAGAAGAAATGAGAAGGAGTCAAGGGATTTTAGATTTTAGATTTTAGATTTTAGATTTAAGCATTGACCCCACGGATAAATACGTTCGGCAAGTTTCATCGGATACAGGTTTTTTATTTCTGGGTCTTGAGTCTGCTTTCGGAATGAATCCGGGGGCTTGTATGGTGGGTGCTTTCGGTCAGAAGACAGAATTCTGAATTCAGAATACCCATGCCTGAAGTGAGGGTTAACGGTCACGGAAAGAATTTTTTGTGATCCACGATTAAAATCGGGGGCTTTAAACCTCGATTCTCCATCCTGTCGCACAGAATCTCTTCTGGATTCTGGCTGTTTAATTCTGAATTATTCTTCAGTAATATCATGTCCGATCGATCGCCCATAATACAATTGCCGGGGCGGGTTTGTGAGATTGTCCCTTTTTGGCAAATATTATTGGTGAACCCGCCCCTACAGGAATCAGGGTAATCGACCGGACATGATATAAGTCAAATTGTTAGGGTGTTCAAAAACCCGGTTTATTTAAATAAAAAACCGGGTTTTTTGGTTTTTTTGTGTGAGGTTTTGTGAAGGAAAACTACTTAAATCCGGCTCAATTTCCCTCTTATAATCAACTCCACTATTGCCGATTGCGATCGCCTGCTTTTGGGTTTTAATCGATCGCCCTGTTGGTGTTTAAGGGGATGTGCAGGCGGATTTGTGGCAGGATTTAAGAGTTAATTGGGTGAAGTTGGGACAGTGGGCGAGGGACTGGGTGAAGCAGGGCGCGGTGAAGCAGGGCGCGGTGAAGTAAGATTCCCTGAAGGATTTGCAGAAGGAGTGGATTGGGTGGATTTTTTGAGACCGACAAAAGCGTCATAACGGGTGGTACGATCGCCAATGACGGCCGCTGTAACGCCGATCGACCGCGTGGCGTCAATCCACATTTTTTGGCTGGGAGGAAACTCCGGCAAAGCTAGGTTTTTCGGGTTAAATGCCGTCTCGGTGTCGATGAAGAAATTGCCGTTGTGGGGTTGAAGTTGCGATCGGACTGTTTTCTGGAACAGTTCGCTGCTTAAAAGCGGACTTTTCGGTGCCGGAACGATCGCATCAACCACGGGAGCTCCTACTGTCATAAACGCTACATCGTTCATCCAGCCGCGAGTTACCGTAATCCCTCCAAACGGCGATGTCCATTTTGTCGCAGGTTTGCCGCCGACTTGAATTTCCTCAACTCTAAACCCTTTAGTTTTCATCGTTTCATCAAGCTGTTTCAGGGATTTGTTGGCTGCGCCCCGGTTGTTTGTTTCCACCATAAATACAAATCCGGCAGCAAATTTGTCTCTGGGATTCTGGGCGGGCGCTGGTATTAATGATAGAGAAAATTCTCCCGCCATCCAGTTCATCAAGTCTTTATCTAAATCCATGCCGATAGTGGATTTTAAACCTGTGCGTAAAACTTGGGGATTAATCGGGGAAATCGGGTTGGCCTCGGCCCCCAATACGTAGTCTTGCCACAAACGCTGCAAGTTGCCACCGGATACCATCATTATTGTATTGCTGGGCAGGCGGTTAACCATTTTTAGAGCATTGTTTTCTACTGCTATCCTTCTGGTAGAATCTGGTTTTAGCCAAGAGACAGATTTGAAGGCAATTCCTTCTACATCCAGCGTCGCTGTGGTGGCAAATCCCTGATTTTGTTGCAGTTTTTCGAGGCTTTCTGGCGAAATTTCGCGGGATGAGTTGGCGGCGGCATAGGCGGCGGCAACGGGCATATTGACGTAGATTTGACCGAAGGCGCCCGGACTTTTTATTTTTTCTATGGCGTCTGCATAGCCAGGGGTTTTGGCTAGGGAAGGTTCGCCTTTGTAGGTGTCGATTATTCTGTCTGTAGCGCTAGGATCTGTGGTGACTGCTAGATACCTTGTGCCGAGTACCGCAACTGAGAAATTGCGATCGGGTACGCCTTGAGTTTCTGTGACTTGCACGCCTTTATAATTACGCTCAACTATTTTTCCTTGGCTGAGGGCTTTTGGTTTTGCTAATAATTCTTTGGCTTTGATCGGGTTGGCAATTGGCAGGATAATTGCCACTGACTGTTGAATTGGCGGAGATGGGGGCGTGTTGGGTGCCGGCGAGGGGGCTGGTATAGCTATTTTGTTGCGGAGAAAGGCTACCATTGCTGTGTTACCCACCCAGGGTTGAATGTCTTGCTGGTAGGCGTAGCCGTTGCTGGTGAGGAGGCGATCGCGCATTTCGCTTAAAAACCTCTCAAACGAAGCTTTTGACTCCGGCGTGCCAAATTCTCGCAGTTTATTCCACTGCGATTCATCGGTGGTGATGGATAGGGCCATCATCGTATCTTGCGGGACAACGGTTGCCCCCGCCGGCAAATCTTTGGCGGGCCCACGGGAAATGACGAGGTAGTAGGTGACAAAGCCTAAACCGATCAGAAGTGTGGCGGCTCCGATCGTAAACAGCAGGGAAGATTTATCTTTCTTAAACATTATTCGTAAGGTTCGGGTGCTCGCAACATGATAGATTATTTTCTTGGCTCATGTAACAGATACATTAGCAGATACATTTAACCGGGCCAATCTCGGAAACTCGAATTTACCCCTCCGAACACAACCTGAAAAACAGTTTTTTATTTAATCAGACAGTAGGTTAATATCGATTCCGCTTGCACCGCAATGATGGTTGACTGTTGACTGTTGACTGTGAGCCGAAAAACTGAAAATTGTGCTTATATTTGGTGGCAGATTGAAGGAGACTTTACCAGAACGATGCTACCGGATTTGATATATAGCAATCCTTGCAGGAGTCGTAAATTTTTTACCCCACCCCAACCCTCCCCGAACCCGCTCTCAGGGAGTAAGAAATTCACAAATGATGCGAGGATTGCTATAAGTCAGTGGAACGAAACCCAACACAAAAAATGTAGCAAGACTTTGGTAAAATAGTATTAACTGAATCAGTTTCTGGCCTTAAAGTCTTTAAAGATCGTTTGAAACGAGTACATCAGCCGGTGCACATCGTTTGTGGCTCTAGGAAAAATGTTGTGTTCCCATTTTTTGCGAGCGGTAGTTAGCAGTTTTGCTACGGGTTGGGAGTAACTGTTAGAAATGAAATAGCTGCCGCCTTCGTAGCGAATGTCTGACGCTAAGCCGATAAAAGCACCAGCCATTTCTAGTTTAAGTTCTGAGGTGCTGTGCTGAGAGTTTACTGCTAAAATTACCTGCGAGTGCCGGGGTTCGCGGTTGAGCAAGCGGCAGATATTTGCTTCTTTTTGGTACAAAATTAAAACGTTGCAGTTGTGCAGAACTCCGGCTCTACCTTGGACTTTTACTCCTAGGTGAACTTCCAGGGCTGGTTTGTCGGGAAATTCCACAACAGCATGAGTATAGGGATGTGCACTTCCGTGGATTTTTCCCGCCGTTTTTCTAAATGTTAAATATTTCGGTGTTTCGTCGTCTAAAACATTGTTGTAATAAATAGTACCGCCTTCATTAGCAACTGCTTTTAGCAGAATAGTGAAGAGGTAAGTGTCAAAAATTCTGGCTTGTTCTGCCGCTGTGTTAAAATCGGGATCGATCGAGCTTTTTAATTTGCTTTTTATTTCGGAATTGATGGCGTAGTTGCTCGGCCCGGAAGGCAGTTTTTCCAGCAAGTGCTTGAGGGCGATCGCCTGTTTGTGACGGGGGGCTGTGACGCTGGAGGTAAACTCAATTGTTTTGGCAGTTTCGCCACTTGAATTGGCAAAGGTAATTTTTGTGCCGAGGGGAGAGGTTTCTGATTCTACTTTCAAGAAATAAGCAATTTCGTCTTCCATTTCGGAAGTGTTCACAGTCGCTTGCTCGACAGCATTAATTAACAGCAAAAGTTGTTCTTTTGCGGTATAATCTTCTATCTTGAGCAGAGGTGTTTTTCTTTTGAGCGATCGCTCTTCAATTACTTTGCCTATCTCTACAGTATCGGCTACTTGTTGAACTACCCAACCCAAATTAAACTCATCCAGAATTGCCGCCAGTTCTTGATAGAGTTTGGCGTACTCGATCTCGTCCATAATTGTTTCTGCGCTGCACACTATTCTGATTATACAAGGTAGTTTGATTTTTTGGTCAATGGCCCGTCAGCAACTGCGAATATTGCCTGTAATGGCTGAGTATAGGAGTGTTTGACTCTCCGAGTGGGGAAAATCTTCCTCTTCCGTGAACCTCTTCCGTCACATCGGTTAAATCCTTTACAGCATCGGTTGCCGAACTTCCTGCTTCTGGAGAGAGACAATTGGGAGTAAGCTATTCTACGACATTTGTAGCGATCGAACTATGGCAACTATCAACGACAACTACCTCAAACTCAAAGCTGGCTACCTGTTTCCCGAAATTGGGCGCAGGGTGAAAGCCTATGCAGAGGCGAATCCCCAAGCGCCCATCATCCGGCTGGGGATTGGCGACGTGACTGAACCGCTACCGGCTGCTTGTCGGGAGGCGATGGTGAAGGCGGTGGAAGACATGGGTTCGCGGGATACCTTTAAAGGATACGGCCCGGAACAAGGTTATGAGTGGCTGCGGGAGAAAATTGCCGAGCACGATTTTAAGTCGCGGGGATGCGATGTTGATGCTTCGGAAATCTTTATTTCTGATGGTTCTAAGTGCGATTGTGGCAATATTCTCGATATCTTTGGCAACAATAACACGATCGCAGTTACCGATCCAGTTTATCCGGTGTATGTAGACACTAACGTGATGGCTGGACACACGGGAGATGCCAACGAAAATGGCGAATACGGCGGCTTAGTTTACCTGCCAATTACAGCGGAAAACAATTTTACTGCCCAAATTCCCACTGACAAAAAAGTCGATTTAATTTACCTGTGTTTTCCGAACAATCCGACGGGGGCAACTGCAACTAAGGAACACTTGCAAGCTTGGGTAAATTATGCTAAAGCTAACGGTTCGATTATTTTCTTCGATGCGGCTTACGAAGCGTATATTACCGATCCGAGTTTACCGCATTCTATCTACGAAATTGAAGGGGCGCGGGATTGTGCGATCGAATTTCGTTCTTTTTCCAAAAATGCTGGTTTCACGGGTACTCGCTGTGCGCTAACAGTTGTACCGAAGACTCTGACTGGAAAAGCCGCAGATGGTTCCGATGTCGAAATTTGGAAGCTGTGGAACCGCCGCCAATCTACTAAGTTTAACGGTGTTTCTTACATCGTGCAGCGCGGTGCTGAGGCGGTTTATTCGGAGGCGGGCAAGGCACAAATTCAGGCATTAGTCAATTTTTACATGGAAAATGCTGCGATTATTCGCGAGAAATTGACAGCGGCGGGAATCGAGGTTTTTGGTGGCGAAAATGCGCCTTATGTGTGGGTGAAAACGCCTCACGGTTTGTCGAGTTGGGATTTCTTTCAGAAGTTGCTGGAAACTTGCAATGTTGTGGGAACTCCGGGTTCTGGTTTTGGTGCGGCGGGTGAGGGTTATTTCCGCATTTCGGCGTTTAATAGTCGGGAGAATGTGGAAGAAGCGATGAGACGAATTGTGGAGAAGTTTAAGATGTAAAAGGGCGAGAGATAAGTCTTTTTGGGGCCGGGTTCTTCGGCCCACCCCACAAGAAAATTGATCTCTTCTGGAACAGGCATCTTGCCTGTTCATGCAAATGCTGAAAAATGTGAGTTATAATCAGCTTACTGCCGAATTTTCAGGCAGCCACTCCACAAATTCCTCGAAGTTTACGAGCTTGGGTAAAGTTAGAGTTATAGGTTTTCAGAATTACTGATAATATAAATTATATCTCTATCCATCGGCGTTTATCTGCGTGCATCTGCGGTTACAAACTCCCAATCTGCCAGTAGTGCCAGATTCAGACAATTTAAAATACTGGATTTAATCGGGCGCTTTTCATCCCAAAATACGATCGCTGAATAAAAGTTAATCGCCGCCGGTGAATTCAAAAGCTCAAAAGTTTGACGCGCAACTCCCTCGTCGTCAAAGCCGAGAAAGTAAACAGTATCATCAAAAACCACAGGTTTATCAGCTATTTCACCGATCAACCTAAAATCCAGTTTTTTATAAAGCCCGCAAATCGCAATTTTCCAAATTTTGAAGGTATAATCGCCAACTCCAAAAATCGAAAATCGAGGGTTGTTTTGATAAATTTTGCTTTTTCGATTATCTAAATATTGCCCGCAATCCTCCAGATAGCGCCCGGTTTTAGGAGCTATTTTTTTGATATTTTCAGTTGACTCCCCGATAAATTTTTGAGTAATGAGCATATATCGATCGGTAGCATTAATTCGATTTTGAGCAACACCAGAGCCTTTGATTAGCGGAAACAGATAAGTGTCCTCAATATCGACAACTTCTCCGAATGTATTTACAAAATAATTGTCTATTTTGCGAAACTCCATCACGTTAGAACAGTCGTGCTTTACACCAGATCGCCATTTTGTCCCTGAATTCACAGCATATAAATTACTCAATTTACTGAAAGAATTTATATCCTTAACCAAGAGATTGTTGTGATATCCAATTCGGTGACAGTCTGAAGTTTCTAAACTGCTAAATACATCGCAGAAGTAGTTTCGCGAATGAGCATCAAATTTGCAGACTAACAAACAAGCATCAACATTGGCATCAAAATATTTTTTAGCATCTATTTTGTAAGTTGCACAGTCAGCGAGATTGAGTTTTTGAGAGTGGAGGTAATTCAATAACTTTCTAGCAGTCGAAGTCTTGCAAAGCATCGCTAGATCGGCATCGCGCTTTTGCAGCCATTGCACCGCCTGAATCAGCATCCATTCTGAGATATCGAAGTTACTCTTACCTGTGAGAGCATCTAAGCCACTGTGATTTTGAAAATTGTTTTTTTTAGGTAAATTTTCGCTCCCAATAGTTCCTTGTTGCGAGTTGGTCACCCACGGAAAGTTGCCGAGTACAAGCAGTCGAGTGCTACATCGATCGACTAATGATTTCCAATCAAAATCAAAGAAATCTCCGTGCCAAATATCGCATCTCTCATTCTGAAATAATTGCTTATTTAGTCTGACTTCTTTTAAGTAATTTTGATTTATTTCAACCCCGATAATTTTGGCGGCGGATGGAAACGAACGTGCAGCAGCTTGAATAAAATTACCGATACCGCACGTCGGCTCAATTATGATGCCAGGATTGACATTAAGTTCTACTAATTTTCGACATACCATCTCGGCTAATGCCGGCGGTGTCTGAAAATCGCCGTATTCTAGTTTGGTTTTGCGATTGTTAGAACTCATTGGTTAGATTTATAAACTGCGATAACACCTTCCTGTTGTCCGGCACGCTCAATGACCCTTCCATACTGAAGTCGCCATTGCAACGCATTAGAAATGGTCAAAAAACCTTGCAAGGGTGGGTTTCTCAGTATTTCGTCTGCAATGTTACCTGCTTCAATTTCGTCAACAGGTAGATTTTTGTCAAACATGAAAGCAAGCAAATCATCTTTATTGCCTTCGTTATCTAAAATATAGCGAATTCCACGGGTCATTTGAAAATCTGCTGTTCTTTCGGCACTAACGTAAATTGTATGCAAAATATTCAGCGTTGCAGTTCGGATGGTACTGTTGTCTGTCTTTTCGTAAACAAAGATAATCAGTGAATATCCCAGCCCAAAAATCTTTTGCCTTGCAGATTTGAAAGGACATGACGACTGCGGTTGCCTAACACTTGTTACCTTCACGTCAACCAATATCCCTGGGAAATCGATGCCGCTTGCTGAATTGCCATCTATAAATTCATATTGCTGCTTGAGATAGAGTCTGAACTTTTGCTCCAAATATGTTCCAACAGCCTTTCCGTCTGTGATTCCGTAAAGCAGAGGTTCCGGGTGTTGAGACTCGGCTGCTGAAAATATTGCCGCCTCAGAACAAAGAATTTCTACGGTCAGAGTTGTCATTTTGATGAACCACCACATTTTTAATTGGCTGAGAAGGTAAACAGTATCATTATTATTTGCCACTCTTAATATTCTATCGATCGCCCTCGCTGGGAAAACCAAATTGGTCTGGTAATTCAGCAGAGGTAATTTGCAGAATCTCTAGCAACTTCTTGTATTGAACAGGCGTTAGCTTCGGTACAGATCGCCCCGATTCCCAGTTGCTTACCGTCGCTTCCGTAACGCCAAGTGCTTCTGCTAGCTGCTTTTGAGTCATAAACCGCTGAACTCTCAGTCGCATTAGGGGCGATCGATCGGCTCTTTCTGAGGTTTCCATAGGCTATTTGTTAAGTTATATTAATTTATTTGAGTTTTGCCTAAAATGATTGATATCTACCCTAAATTGATTTAAATTTAATCTAATAGAGATTAGACAGCACCAGCTAAGCCACTTGTGCAGTAGGGGAATTGCTGTCTTTTTTTTAACTTGTTATTGTACGCGGTTTTACCGTTACAAAGCATCAAACTTATCCAAAATTATTGGTCAAAGCTATGTTGCAAGATTCATCATCGAACCAAACATCGCCCAATGTTTTAACGAACCAAACCTGTGAGGCCGATCGCGAAGCAGTCCGTCACGTCATCATCGGTTCGCCGCTGGGGGTACGGATCGCGAATTAAATAATTTACACAAGTTTGTGGGGAGTAGGGGTTGGGCCAGAAAGCCCGCCCTTTCTGGACGGGCGGGACGCCCATCCCACAAGAACCATCACGCATTGTAAGTTATTTAATTCTCATTCCTAGGCCGAACTATCCACCAACTGCACGCATTGCGCTACGAGGAAGCTGTTCGTTGGACTCATCCGTTAGCGCAGCCCTCGAAGAGGATCGCCATTCCCGACAATCGCATCATTATTACACCCGAACAGGGAGAAATCATGAGTCTGTTAGTCAAATTAATCCGGTTACAATGAAGTCTAAATGTGCGATCGATCTTTCTAGAATTGAGTCAAAAGTGCGATCGCGAATCTCTTCTCGTTGCCCGTGCTAAACTCAACAGATATATCCAAAAACTCTTGTGGGGTAGGCATCCTGCCTGCCCTTGGCACAAACTTAACAACTAGCTCGCAATTCAGCTTATGATTGTTATCACCCCCGTCCTCAAACCTGTTAGCCAGATCGAGCTTTCTCCCGGTAGTGTCGTAACTATTCCCAATATAACTTGGCTGGAATTTGAGTCGATTTTGGAGGAATTAGGAGAAAAGCGCTCGGCACGAGTTGCTTACAGCAAACAAACTTTAGAAATTATGGTTCCTTTACCAGAACACGAAATTCCCAGAGATTTAATCTCTGATATTGTCAAAATTTTACTCAAGTCGGCGGGCCGAAGATACCAACCCTTCGGTTCTACTACTTTCAAACGGGAAGGTGCAGCAGGAGTGGAACCTGATGCTTGCTTTTATCTTCTAAATTATCAACGGATGATTGGCCGCCGCCGACTTTTACCGGACGATCCGCCGCCGGATTTAGCAATTGAGACGGATGTAACTTCTAAAACTACGATCGATGCCTATAAAATTATTGGAGTTCCAGAAGTATGGGTTTATGACAGCGGCAGACTTCGCATTTATTTGCTGCAAGATGGAGAGTATGTAGAATCGGATATTAGTCCGAATTTTCCAGAAATCGCGATCGCCCAACTGATTCCTGCTACAGTGGAACGTGCTTGGCAGGTTGGAAATTTGCAAGCGCTAGAAGAATTTGAAAGTGCGATCCTCTCCGAGGGCTTCGCTAACGGCTAAACTCGTAGGAGACGTTACGCACTTCGCACTTTGCATCCAAAAAATCACACACTTACTGCAAAATTGTCAACCCCTAAAGGTCGATAAATTGTATCTCTTTGCTGATAACTCCGCCCCAAAGAACTAATCGCATTTTGCAAATCTTCGACAGATTGACAACTGCCGCCAACCGCACCGGCCATTGTAGTAATGTGCTCTTCCATCAATGTACCGCCGATGTCGTTGCAGCCCCATTTCAGCGCTTCTGTAGCTCCATCTAAACCTAATTTTACCCAACTCGGCTGGTGATTGGAAATTAAATTGCCTAAGAAGATTCTCGATACAGCGGTGAGTAACAAAGTATCTGCTAAAATTGGTTGGTCGCGGCCGACTCGACTCCGCAAAGGAGCCGGTGCTTGCTGTCCGACAAATGGTAGTAAAATAAATTCTGTGATGCGTGCCCCATAGTTTTGGTCGATCGCAGTTTGTTGGAGCGATCGCACTTTTTCTAAATGCAAAACCTGCTGTTCGGCTGTCTCAATATGCCCGCAAAGCATCGTACTCGTTGTCGGCAAACCCAGACTGTGAGCAGTTCCCACAATTTCCAGCCAAGTTGCCGAATTTAGTTTTTCCGGGCAAATCACCCGTCGCACAGAATCGTCGAGAACTTCCGCCGCGGTTCCCGGCATCGAACCAACTCCCGCATCCTGCAAAGCCGAAATTACATAGCTGAAACTAAGATTATCTTCTCTGGCAATAAATTCTATTTCTTGCGGCGAAAAAGCGTGCAAGTGCAACTGAGGAAACTTATCCTTAATAGTTTTCACCAATTGCACATAATAAGGCAAAGATGCGCCGTTCAGCTTAGCTTGAAGATTTAAGCCCCCCTGCATACAAATTTCCGTTGCACCCCGCTGCACTGCATCAGTTGCCTTTTCCTGAATTTGAGCTGCATCTAGCCAAAAAGCGCCCTCATCTCCCTCGTCGCGGCGGAATGCACAGAAACTGCAATGCTGCTCGCAAATGTTAGTAAAATTAATATTCCGATTGATAACGTAGGTGACTGTATCCCCTGATTGTCGGCGGCGGAGCAAGTCAGCGGTTGTTTGAATAGAAACTCGCGCGTCTGGCTCTGTTTGCTGCAAAAGTACCAATGCCTCTGCAGAAGAAATGTTATAACCTTGTAAAGCTCGATCGAGAATTGCATCCACAGTTTTCTTTTTCACTCAACTACATAATTACTGACTAGAATAAAGGCATTTTTATATTTTAACCAATCAATTATGGAGGAACGATATTCTAAAATCTCAAGTCTTACAAAACCATCCTTTATTTTCTGGGAAGTGAAATTATGGGCATAAACCAAGCAAATCATCTCTTGCCAGTACCGTCTGGGCCTTTGCAAATTCCTGCTGTACAGACTTTCAATTCAACTTTTACAGACGCAGGCACACCGCCCATTTATTTTTCCCTGGTCATTCCCACCTACAACGAGTGCAAGAATGTCAAGAGTATTGTGGAAAAATTGAGCCACTTGCTCGATGGCAGTATTCCCGGCAACTACGAATTAATTGTAGTCGATGACAACAGCCCCGATCGCACATGGGAAGTTGCCCTGTCCCTGACACCGGAATATCCGCAATTGCGGGTGATGCGCCGGGAAGACGAGCGGGGACTTTCCACAGCGGTAATTCGCGGGTGGCAGGTCGCTCGGGGCGAGGTTTTGGGCGTCATCGATGCCGACTTGCAGCATCCCCCGGAGACGCTATTGCAGCTTTTAGCCGAAATTCAGCGGGGAGCCGATTTGGCCGCAGCGAGCCGCCACGTCGCCGAGGGTGGCGTGAGCGACTGGAGCGTTGTCAGGCGATTTTTATCGCGGGGCGCTCAAACCGTGGGGTTGGTGATCCTACCGGGAGTGGTGGGCCGAGTTTCCGATCCGATGAGCGGCTATTTTATGGTGCGTCGCAGTTGCATAGCGGGCAAAACCATGAATCCTGCTGGTTACAAAATTTTGATTGAAGTGCTCGGCAGGGGCGACATCCGCTGGATTGGAGAAGTTGGTTACGTGTTTCAGGAGCGGCAAGAAGGGGAGAGCAAAGTTACCTGGAAACAGTATATTGAGTATTTGCGGCATTTGCTGAGGTTGCGGTTTGCCCGCTGGCCGATGGGCAAGTTTCTGCGGTTTGGCCTTGTGGGTTTCAGCGGCGTATTTGTGAATATGGGGGTTTTGTACGTGCTGCGGGATATCCTCAATTGGGAGCTAACTCGCAGTCTGATCGTTGCTGCTGAATTTGCAATTATCAGTAACTTTTTGTGGAATGATTTGTGGACTTTTGGGGATATTTCTAAGCGGCAGCCAGGAAAGCGCCAGCGATTGAAACGGCTGTTGAAATTTAATACCATTTGCTTGATGGGTTTGATTTTGAATGTGCTGCTGGTTAATGTGCTGTTTAATGTTTTTGGGATGAATGAATATTTGGCTAACTTAATTGCGATCGCGGCTGTGACTCTGTGGAATTTCTGGATTAATATGAAGTTGAGTTGGCGGGTGACGGAAGTAGATAGGTAATGGGTAATGGGTAATGGGTAATTGGTAATTGGTAATTAGTAATGGATCATTGATAAAATGACTGATGACTAATGACTAATGACTAATGACTCTTCTTCCCTATGCCTTTGAATGACTGAATTAATGATTAAGAACAAACAACTGTTGTTGCTATTGCTGTGGACGGCGATCGCCTTTATCTTGCGATTTGCCAATTTAAACTCTAAACCGCTGTGGACAGACGAGTTTTCGACTCTAGTTTTTAGCTTGGGCAACAGTTTTCGAGGGGTGCATCTCGATCGCGCGATCGATCTTTCTACATTATTACAACCGCTGCAATTTCGCCCCGGTGCTGGGATTGCCGATGTCCTCAACCATTTGCTGCTAGAAAGCAACCATCCACCAGTGTATTTTATGCTCGCCCACTGGTGGATGCGACTGTTTGGGCCCACCGAGGATAGTTTAGTTTGGATTGGGCGAGCTCTTCCTGCTTTATTGGGCGTGATGTCAGTTCCGGGTATCTACTTTTTGGGCAAATTTGCTTTTAATTCTCGTTTAGTAGGTCAATGTGCGGCCGCGATGATGGCAGTTTCTCCCTACGGCATTTATCTCGCTCAAGAAGCTCGCCATTACACTTTAGGAATCTTATTAGTTATTGCCTCTCTTTTTTGCCTCGTATTAGCTGCAAAAAAGCTGCAACAGCGCGCTCCCCTGCCTATTTGGGCGGTGCTGCTGTGGGTTGTTGTTAATTGTTTAGGGATTGCGGTTCACTACTTTTTTGCACTAACTTTGTGTGCGGAATTAATAGCATTAATTGCGGTAAGCTGGCAGCAGTTTAAGGGAAAGTTGCCAATTGACAACAGCCAGCGGCCTAATATTTGGCAATTTCAAATCCTGTGGCGATTTTTCGCAGTAGCGATGGGCACTTTAGCCGGCGGTTTAGTTTGGCTGCCGGTATTTTTGTCGAATAAATACGGCAGCGAACTAACTAATTGGATTGTCAGCGGCGATCGCACATTTTTAAGTTGGGTTAATCCGATTTTTCAAGCTTTAGCTGGATGGATCACTGTCATGTCTCTGCTGCCCGTGGAATCGCCAAATTTGGCAGTAGTAGTTGCATCGGCGATCGCAATGACAATATTTTTTATATTGGTGCTTCCCATCCTGTTTAGCGCTTTTAAAAATTCGTTAACAAGGCCCGATACTCGTTTAGGTACTGTTATTTTCGGCGGATTTGTGCTAGGAGCAATTTTCCTATTTTTCAGCTTTGCATATATTCTAGGGATTGACCTAACTCGCGGCGCACGATACAATTTCGTCTACTTTCCGGGGGTGATATTGCTTTTAGGAGCAACCTTGGCGGTTATTTTTAACATACCTACAGCAAAAAGTCAATGGTTTAATTTTCGGGCGATCGAAGTTCCGGGCAAAAAAGCAGTGGTGCTAATTTTAGCAATGGGTTTTTTTAGCGGTGTGACAGTAAATTCCAATCTCGGCTATCGCAAATATTACAAACCAGACCTTTTAATTCCGGTTATCCGCGAATTATCGAAAGTTCCCGTGTTAATTGCGACTACTCAAAAGACTCATGTAGAAATAGGAGAGTTGATGGGGATAGGGTGGGAATGGGAAAGAAGTTCGGCAACGGATTTTGTAGCGGATGTAACTGATGTAACGGATGTTAGGAAGAAAGAAGAAGTTAAAGCCTTTGATTCTCCGCTGTTTCTTTTGGCTAATCAGAGAAGGGATGCGCCGGAAATAGCGGCAGGGACACTTGACAAAACACTCAGTCAATTAGAACGCCCGCTAGATTTGTGGCTGGTTAATTTTCGCGCACCTGTCAATCTAGAAGCACAAAAATGTCAGGTTGAATCAGGCGATTTGCCTGCGGTGCATGGGTATGAATATCAAGTTTATCATTGTTCCTGATTTGGCGATCGCCCGCAACGACAGTCCGATCGACTAGAAAGAGCGATCGGGAAATTTATAACTCAATAAACTGACATTGCTAAAGCTATTACCAATACGCATCACCCCGCTGATGTAGATGTAGGGTGCGCTGGGCGCACCTTACCGCTATCAATATGATCGAGACTGTTCAATCTCACATTTTGCACCATTGTCAAGAACAGGCAAGATGCCTGTTCCACAATAAAATTTATCTCTTGTGGAACAGGCATCTTGCCTGTTCCTAAACAAGTAATTGAGAATGGTGCAATATCTCAGGTCAATCAAACGCTAAGAGTCAGCGGCCAAATGTTTAATTAAGACGCTCATCACTTCACCTGGATTTTGAGTTGGGACAAGCGGACTCCAGTCAGAAACGCAGGCAAAATTATCGCGGTGAAAAGAATGAATGACGCGGGAAACAACAGGACGAGAACTGATAATGAAAAGTTTCAACAGTTCTCGGTTAACTGAAGTTGGCAAGTTTGGTTCTTTAGCAGGGGGCTGATTGAGTTCGGTAGTTGGATTTTCTGGCCCAACCTCGAAAGCAAGTATTAATTCGGTATTGGGTAGCATTTGCCGGATGACTTTCAGGGAAGATTCTGCTTCGCTGCGGCTGCGAAATTGCGCGACGGGTAAGCGCTGAAAGTTGGGCAGGAGTCGGTAAATAATCCAGGCATTCGCAGTTTCTGGGGTGTTCATGGCTGTATTGTAAATTGGGTATGTTTGCCCATAGCAATGTGACAGACTTGCACGCGATTGCGAGCGCGATCGAGCATCGAGCTACTGCAATCAATATGCGTCCTAATTGATGATTTTTTCTCGCTCGCTCTGCGGCGAGCGAAAACTATATCTAGTTGAGCAATGACGCTATCTTAGACCAGAAATAAATAGGACAGTAAATTATTTACAAATTTTAATATGACTTTTTTTCAGTAGTAAAGTGTTGATTTAAGCGCTCAAATTAGGCGTTTAAATTAGGTATTAAAATTAGGCGGTTATCATGCAATGGCGAGCAATAAAAAACGTTATATAGGGTGGCTCGACAAAGAACCACGCTATAATTGATGTAAGTTTTGGGAAAAACTGCAATGTTAAATTACAACTTGCCGAGGTACTTGCCCTCAGCCGATGAACTGCCAGATTCTGACGAAACGCCTGTGGATAACGAACTTCAAGAACTAATACCGGGGTTGCTAAAAGCGATATTGCTCATAATTTGGGCAGAACGCATGGACTGGTTTTTTGGCATAGATATGGGTATCTATTATCACCCTGAAAAAGCTCCAATTGTCCCCGACGGTTTCTTGAGTTTAGGAGTAGAACGGTTTTACGATGAAGAATTGCGTCCCAGTTACGTGCTGTGGGATGAAAATGTTGTCCCAACTTTGGTGCTGGAAATCGTTTCCAAAAAGTATCGCAAGGAATACAGCACAAAGTTGGAGGAATATCAAGATTTAGGCGTGCTTTATTACATTATCTATTCATCTCGCCGCCGTCGAAAACCCCGATTGGAAGTACATAAGTTAGTTAATGGGAAGTATGAATTACAGTCGGGACATCCCGTTTGGATGCCCGAAATAGGTTTAGGAATTGGTTGTGAAAGGGGAAATTATTCTGGGGTGACGAGGGAGTGGCTGTATTGGTACGACGCAGATGGAAAACGTTATCTGACTCCTGAAGAACAGGTGAACAGATTAGCACAAAAATTGCGGGAGTTAGGAATCGATCCAAATAGTCTGAGGTGAAGTAATTATTATAGCGATGATTGGGTAAAGCCGACATTTCTATATTCTTCTGGTAGGAAGGGAGCAAGTTTTCACTCTTTCCTCACACTATCGGGTACGCCCACGGCCGAAATACCCGATATTGCCTTTAAGTTTTGACACCGAATCAATTCGTTAAAACCCAAACTCCGCCCTTCAATTTGCGCCACAGCCTCGATCGCCCCAAGCAAATGTCCGGCCGCTTCCGCTTCGTTGTAACCACGCCTTCCCGCTACTCTAATCGCCCCTTCATCAGCCTCTAACTCTACTTGGGAACTGCGGTTGTCGCGCCAAATTCGAGTCATGGCGAGTCCCGTCAAACCGCCCGCGATCGCAGTCCCGATCGCATCTCCTTGCAACAATTCTACAACAGTCCCGACAATTCCCGCCAGAGCCGCACCTTGATAAATATCCGGTTTAAACCACTTAAAACTGCACAGAAAACTTACATTCCGCAATAGCAGTAAATCCCGCTGCGGCTTAGATAGCAGCCGCCACAAATCAAAATTAATATAAATCGGGCGAGATTGATTCCAAGGCAAAGGAAAATCGCAGTCAATTACCGTTGATTGTTGTGGCTTATTAATAATTTTACACATCATGCGGCCGGAGGCTGGCATCACATCTAACAGGCGGCGAATTTCTGGATCGGGATTCATAAATTTTGGGATAATTGGTAATTGCATCTGCCTAAAAAACAATCCTATCTGTCAGGGGCTCGTAGGGGCGGGTTCACCAACAATATTTAACTCCCATCAAAAATCTACATAAACCCGCCCCCACCCAACCAATAAACTACATCAACCTTGATTTCGATAAAATACGAAAATATAACTGTAAGAGGCAACTTACTGTTGGGGCAGGTTTTACAGATTTTCAAGCATCGACAAATATTGTATGTGAAACCATTCCATACAGTAGACGGGATTTACTGTTGGGTGAGGGCGGGTTTTAGAGATTGTCAATTATTGACAAATATTGTTTGTTAACCCGCCCCTACAAGTCAATAGAATATAATTAAGGGTTTTTCTTGGATTCAGATTTGGGAGATTCTTGAGCTCTCGGAGCCACTTTTTCGGGGTTGGGCGAAGGCTTCGGACTGGCAATTGCTGGGGCAACTGACGGCTTTGAATTCGCGGCTGGGGATGGCGGTGATTTTAGAGATTCAGGGGCTGTTAGCGGTGCAGCCGGGGCTGTCTTAGTGCCTAAAATGCTGGCGTCTCCGGTGTCAAAGGTGCCGGCGATGCAAGCGATCATCATTGTAGCTAAAGTGCCGACAAATAATGCTTTCCAACCGAGTTCGGAAATGTCTTTGCGGCGGGATGGAATTAGGGCGATCGTACCGCCGACAAATATGCCGACGGAGGCGAGGTGGGCGAAGCCGGAAAGGGCGTAACTGACAATCAAAACTGTACGATCGCTCACCAGTCCTTTTGCCGATGCTTCTGCTAAACTTTGATAGGGCGGAATGGCTGTTTCTAACAGCCTGCGACCGATGATTACTGATGCTTCCCAAGAGTCGTCAAGGGCGACACCTGTTAATAACGTCAGGGGATAAAATAAGACTCCCATAATGTTGGCTAAGGTGACAACTTTGAAAAAGCCACCAATGGGGCCGGGCAAAATTGCCAGCCAACCAAAGAATTGATTGATTAAGGAAACTAAGCCTAAGATTAAAATCAAAACAGCGGCAATTGCCACAGCCATTTTTACACCGTCCAATGCGCCAATTATCGCTGCATCCAAAGGGCTGACTCGTTCGATGGGTTCTCCCCCAACAGTCTCTTGTTTGAATTCTTCGCGATCCATGTCCGAAATTTCTTCGCCCACAAACTCGCGGCCTTTAGGCTTCCGTTCTTCCTTGGGAATGCCGCCCATTGTCAGGGGTGTGTCTGTTTCTGGTACTAAGATTTTGGAGAGGACAAAACAAGCGGGGATGGCGATAATTGAGGCGGAAACTAAATGCCCTAAAATATTGGGAAAAACTGGCTTGAGAAAACTAACGTAAATTGCTAAAGTTGAAGAAGCGGCCGTCCCGAAACAGCAAGAGAGGATTGCACAAAGTTCCGAACGAGTCATTTTCGGCAAATAAGGCTTGACAACAATTGCCGCTTCAATTCCTACGAAAATATTAGCAGCGCCGCTGAGGGCTTCCGCGCCACTCAACCGCATTGTCATATAAAAGATTTTGGCAAAAAGTTCGGTGATAATTTGAATCACGCCGATGTTGTATAGCAAGGCCATGAGGCCAGAAAAAAAGATGACTGTCGGTAATGCTCTAAAGGCAAAAATATAACCTAAATTAACTGCCGGCTCTTTACCAGGTATCGGTACAACATTGCTCCCGAATACAAATCGCGCTCCAGCGTCAGCAGCGGTGAATACTCCATCCAGTAAGCCAGTAAACCATTCTAAAGCGATGCGAGTTGGGGGGAACAGGAATACTAAAAATCCTAAGACTAATTGCAAGCCAATGCCCCAGATGATGACGCGCCAGGGAATATACTTGGCCTGTCGGTTTTCTGAAAAAATCCAGGCGATCGCACACAAGCCAAAGATGCCCAGAAACGAGATAAGATTGTAGATAGACATGAGCCTAGTCCTTGAAATACTTAAGAATGCCGATCGACGGCTTGCACCACATCAGTTATACTATTCATCTGACGGCAAATGCTAAAAAAAATAACGGGCCGATGAATTACGCACTCAACAGCGTACTTATGTCATTGCTTAGGTCATTGCGAACTCTGCGGATCTTTAGCAACCCTTGATTTGCCGTAATTACCAGCAGTTTAGATAGAAACTCTAACACATGGAAGCTTTTGCTCCACATCCTCCTGAATGGACTGCGACGGCGGTTCACGCTAATGAGTTTTGCTGTCCCAAGTGTGGCGCTAGTTGCACAGATGCCGCTGATGTCTGGATTAATCGCCGATCGCCAGTATACACCGAGTTCAACCGCCGCAAGTGGCAAGAATTTTACCGCTGCCAGTGCGGCGGCGTGTGGTGGGCTTGGAGTAACGATAGGCCTCCTTCTGAACTTGTGCGTCGCGATCGGAGATCGGATGACGGCCCGGATGAGGGCCCCGATGATGATTTTTAGAACGGTGACAGAATTTTCGATTTTCGATTTTCGATTTTATTTAAAATTAGGATAAGGTGCGCGGCCCGGCGCACCCTACATTTAGATAGGTTAGCGCCATTTCTAAACTAATCGAGCACGTCAAGTATTCCCTTGACTACGCCTTCCATGACTCTTTCAATTAAGCTCAATTCATTTTCGGCGATCGACTCATTTAAGAGCATTGACTGAATTCGCTGTCTGTCATCGCGAGTCAGTTCGCCTGACGAAAATATCTGCTCTACTATTTGTTCAGTTAGAAATGAGGAAGTTTGAGTTTGCATGGTTGGTCTCTAAAAGCATCAATATTTTGCTTTTAACTTTATTAGAGGAGCCAGTTATTGTGTGGGTTTTTACTTTCCCACCCAATCAGTGCTCCAATCCTAGGACTCTGGGGGGATTTTGTCAATACACTCGTTACAGATCGATATAAAATTTGCCTTAAATTTCCGACATTCTGGCAACGGGTGGTTTTGGAGTGCGATCGACCCCGGCGGTGGCAGTGTTCGATCGACCTTTTTAAGTTTATTGGCACTTTGGCGGAACATTACCGCTCAAAAAAAATCAAAACGATAAGAGATTAGAATGGGGCATGGGGCATGGGGCATGGGGCATTGGTCATTGGAACCAACAAATAACAACAAATATAAGAAAAATAACCACTAACTAATGACTAACGACTAATGACTAATGACTATTGACAACTGACAACTGACAACTGACAACTGACTAATGACCTATTTTCGTTCTGCTCTAATTTTGACATTAGGTTTTTGGCTGCTACCGCTAGCAGTTCGATCGCAACCTGTCGTTCCTGCCAATGACGGCACTAATACTGTTGTTAACTCCGAGCAAAACCGCACAGACATTAGCGGCGGACAACTGTCAGGAAACGGCGCAAATCTGTTTCACAGCTTCAGCCAATTTAATCTCAGCGAAGGTCAAATCGCTAATTTTCTAACTAATCCAAATATTCAAAATATTTTAGGGCGAATTTCCGGCAACAATGTTTCGATCATTAACGGTCTGATTTCTGTAACCGGCGGCAACTCAAATTTATTCTTAATGAATCCGGCGGGAATTGTCTTCGGTCAAAATGCTAGATTAAACGTGCCGGGGTCTTTTTTCGCGACAACTGCTACAGGTATTGGTTTCGGCGATCGCTGGTTCAATTCGGCGGGAATTAATGATTACAAAGCTTTACTGGGAAATCCCAATCAATTTAATTTTAATAACTCACAACTCGGTGCAATTGTCAATGCGGGAAACTTGGCGGTTGGCAGCGGGCAAAGTTTAACTTTGCTCGGTGGAACCGTTATTAATACAGGACAATTATCCGCTCCCAACGGTCAAATTACTGTGGCTGCTGTTCCGGGACAAAATGCAGTCCGTATCAGTCAATTTGGCAATTTATTGAGTTTAGAAATTACTCCGTCTTTGCAGTCAGAAAACTCGGCGATCGCCCCGGTTTCTTTGCCTCAGTTGCTGACGGGCTCCGGCGTAGTGTCAGCCACAGGTTTAACGACTAACGAACAAGGTCAATTGGTACTGACTGGCGGCCAAACAGTGCCCGCAGTTGCCGGAAGTGCGATCGTCTCCGGTTCTGTAAATGTATTTGGCCCTTCTGGGAATGCTGGCGGCACAGTCAATATTTTAGGGGAAAAAGTCGGACTCTTCGGCGCAAATATCGATGCTTCCGGGACTGACGGCGGAGGTACTGTGCGCGTCGGAGGCGGTTTCCAGGGGATGGAACCAGTGCCAAACGCCCAGGTAACTTATGTTAGTCCTGATTCTACGATCGCAGCAAACGCGATCGACCGTGGCAATGGCGGCACGGCGGTAATTTGGTCAGACAATATAACTCGCTTCTTGGGCAATATTAGTGCTCGCGGCGGCACTGCCGCAGGTAACGGCGGCAGAGTAGAAGTTTCCGGCAAAAATGCTTTAACTTTCCAAGGAGAGGTCGATACCCGCGCGACTAACGGTGCGATCGGCAATTTGTGGCTCGATCCGGCAAATATTACGATCGTCAGCGGTAACGGATCCAGCAGCGGGGGCTCGACTGGCGGGGAACTGGAATCGGAACCCGAACCCAATGAAACATCGATCTCAGAAGTGCAGTTGGAACAGATGGCGGCCGGCAGCAACGTGGTTCTAGATACCCCCGGCTATATCACCGTCCAAGACTTGCCCGATAACCAACTTTCCCTGCAAGCGAGAACCGGAGACACGGTAACATTTAGGTCGGGCGGAGTGTTTGTTGTCAATGACCCCAAGGATTTAATCGAGACTCAAGGTGGCAACATCAACATTTTCGCCAGCAGCATCTCTCTGGGCGGACTCAATGCTAACGGCGGCAATATCGCTATCACTGGTAACGGCATTGACTTGAGAGGCGGCAGCAATTCTGTCACCAGTGCGGGGGGAACAATTCGCTTGCAGCCCAACGATAGCCGAGCAATTCGGATCGGTGGCACCGGCGATATTTTGGGCCTTTTAGACTTGACGGCGACGGATCTCGGCGCTTTGGCGGGGGATTTCGGCTCGATCGCGATCGGGCGCGAAAACAGCAGCTCGATCGCGATCGTCGCACCCATTACCTTCAACAGCCCGCTGACACTTCAAGGCAGATCGATCGGGATCGACAATCCCCTGAATACAAGCGGCAGCGCTAGCTTGACTCTCGACGCGCCCCAAACTAATCTCAACGCCAACATTGCCACATCCGGCGGCGATCTCACTTTTACAGGCAACGCATCCCTCAATGCTGACGTGGCTTTGAGCACGGAAGCTACCGGCAACATTCTGTTCTCCGGTAGCCTAGACGGATCTCGCGCCCTGAGACTAGACGCTGGGCGAGTGCTGTTCGGCGCTACAGTCGGTCAAGCTGCACCGCTGGCGAGTTTAACTGTCAACGCCCGCAGTACCGAGGTTTCGGGCAATATGGCGACATCTGGCGACATGACTTTCAATAGTAACGTCACAGTCGATCGCACCGCCGCCCTAGCCGCCACTACCGGCAATATCACTTTTGCCAATACCCTCGACAGCACGCCGGGCCGGGCTAATAATTTGACGCTGCGCGCTGGCGGCAACATTACTTTTGGCGGCCTAGTCGGTCAAACTCAGAGGTTGGGCCAGCTCTCGGCCGATGCTGCTAGCGTGACGGCTTCTTCCACCATTACAGCGCGCATTTTGAGCGTTAACGCGCGAGATTCTGTTACGTTCGGGGGGGACAGCACGGCCACTTTGGGAGCCGCTATCAAGGCAGGAAATGTCCTCTTAGAGGGTAATTTAAGGACGGATGGTGGCAGCGTGAACCTCCAAGGAAGCGGCGAGGTTCGGACTGGTAATATTACCTCGAACGGTGGGAGGATTCGGGTTGAGGGAAATACTGTTGCTGCGGGTGCGATCGACTCGTCATCGGCGGGCACAGGAGGCGCGATCGCTCTCCAAACCAATGCTGGGCCTTTAACTGCGGGAGCTTTGAACGCTTCGGGGGCGATCGGCGGAAATATTGCTGTCACCTCGAAGGCGGGGATTTCCGCTCTCGATCTCAACTCCAGTGGCACTTCAAACGGCAACGGCGGAGGCGTTTCCCTGAACGCGACTGGTGATATTCAGTTGGGCTTTATCAACGCTAGAGGCGGCACTGGTGGTACTGGCGGCAGCGTTGATGTGAGAACCCTCGGTTTGTTTCGATCGAACAATGTTTTCAACGATGATATATCGGGCAATATTTCCAGTATTTCTACTACCGGAGGTGCGGGGGCGGGGGCGATCGCAATTCGCCACGGAGGCGGTATCGATCGACCGTTTGTAGTTGGCGGCGCGATCGACAATGGAACCAGAGGAAGCATTAATGCTGGCGTGGGAAACGCCATTTTTCCCACTTTTTCTTTTGGACAAAGTTACACCCAAGGAAGTTTACCAAATCAGATTTCCCTAATTACACCGGCCGCGCCCTCTACTCCTGCACCAATTCCCGAACCAATTCCCGCACCAATTCCCGAACCAATTCCCGCACCAATTCCCGAACCAATTCCCGAACCAATTCCCGCACCAATTCCCGAACCAATTCCCGAACCGCCTCAAGAGTCCGTAAATCCCGAGCCGGAGCAGTCATTTCCGGCATCTTTGCAAGTAGAATTGCGATCGCCCAATCGAGACAGAAATTCCGCAATGAGCCAGGATATTTTCGCTCCTTCTCGCAGATTAGATGGGGCAGGTTCGGGAGTTTTAGAATTTGAACAAACCTTTACTCGCGAGTACGAAAAATATCTGGACTTGCCCCCAAGAAAGCCGATTACTAATCTATCGGTGATTTACGAAACTCTTCGCAAAAACGAACAAACTACCGGGACCAAATCTGCAATTATTTATATGAATTGGCTCAGGAGATCGGATGCAGCCGCAGCCAAAGAAAATGGTTCAGTGCTGGTGGCAAGTCGGGATTTATCTAATCTATTGCCTGTGAGAAAAAACCTCACCTCCGGGCCCCATCGCCCCTTAGAAGATAAGTTGGCCCAGAGGTTGTCGCCACTGAGCCAAGAAATTCCCGATGTTCCTAACGGGGAGCTTTTAGAATTAGTGTTAGTCACAGCTAACGCTGAACCGATGCGCGTTGTAGTTCCGGCGACAACGCGGTGGCAGGTGTTGCAATTGGCGGATGCCCTGCAAACGGAAATAACTAATCCCAGAAGAAGAAGCAGCATTAGTTATTTGGATTCGGCTCAAAAACTTTATCGCTGGTTAATTGCGCCAATGAACGCAGAATTGGCTGCTTTAAAGATTGACAATTTAATTGTAATTCCGGCAGCAGGTTTGCGGAGTGTGCCCTTTGCTGCTCTTCACAATGGCAAACAATTTTTAGTTGAGCAATACAGTCTTAGCGTGATGCCGAGTCTGAGTTTGACTGATATTGGCTACGAGAATATTGCGGATGATGAAGTTTTGGCAATGGGGGCGTCGGTATTTGAAGATAAAGCGCCATTACCAGCGGTACCGGTGGAGTTAGAGTCGATCGCGCCGCCAAGTGAAGGAAAATTATTTTTGAATCAAGATTTTACTCTCGGAAATTTGCAAGCTCAGCGGGCAAATCGGCCTTTTGGAATCATTCACTTAGCAACTCACAGCGAATTCCTGCCTGGGGAACCGAAAAATTCTTACATTCAGTTGTGGGATACTAAATTACGTATCGATCAAATGGCACAGTTGCGGTGGAATGAACCGCCGGTGAATCTGTTAGTTTTAAGCGCGTGCAGTACCGCTTTGGGCGACGAAGAGGCGGAGTTGGGGTTTGCGGGTTTGGCGGTAGCTAGCGGTGCTAGATCCGCTTTAGCGAGTTTGTGGGAAGTCAGCGATGATGGGACTTTGGGGCTGATGACTGAGTTTTATCGGCAGTTGCGGGCCCCCAGAGGCGGTGGCAATTTGATGATTAAAGCGGAGGCTTTGCGGCGCGCGCAATTGGAGATGCTGCGGGGGCGCGTGCGGATTCAAGACGGAATGTTGCGAGCCGATGGGCTTTCTGGGGATCTAATTTTGCCTCCAGAAATTGCGGCGCGGGGCGATCGAGTGCTTTCGCATCCTTATTATTGGGCCGCCTTTACAATGATTGGCAATCCTTGGTAATGGAGATGTTGAATGAAGAAGGAAAAAGAGGCGCACCATTGTCAGCAACAGGCTTTCCGGCCTGTTCCCCAAGAAAATTTATCTTTTGTGGAACAGGCATCTTGCGTCAGCAACAGGCTTTCCGGCCTGTTCCACAAGAAAATTTATCTTTTGTGGAACAGGCCGGAAAGCCTGTTCCTAAAAACCTAATTGAGAATGGTGCAATATCTCAGATGCAACCGGAAACCCTCTCAAATGTCTCGAAACTACGACATCCTAATAGTCTTCCCACCAGTCTTACCCAAATTATTAGGGTGGTATGATGAACTACCTTGATTCGTTAATTCCCCGAAAACCTATACGATTGACATACATTTTTAGGCATTCCGGTTTCACAGTTTCGCTGTAACAAGGCGTGGGACTCATAATCAGCGATCGATTGACAGCTACATTTGACACAAATGTGGTTCTGTTTTCCTTTTTTCTTAGTGTTTTTACGGATATGGGTTAATTTGCACTCGCTTTCATTGTATGGTGATTCCCCCTATTTATACTCTAATTATGCAAGGCCCAAATCTCCTATGAAGACTAACGGCGATCGCCCTTCACTCTGTTTTGCCGAATTTTACACGAAACTGTAGAGCGATCGTACTCCTGACCGGAGTGTTTAGCCCTCTTATTTTTAAGAAATGTTAATAAAAAATAACTTTTCTTTTTCAACTTAAGTTTTTCTTAAAATTTCGGATATTATTATGTATGAGAGGATACATTTACTTAATTAATTAACAATTGCTAAAAAACTAATTGAGTATTAATACTGACCAGAGGATGTAAGAATGATTAACTTACCGGGCTACGACATTACCAACCAAATCCATGAAAGTAATAATTCTTTAGTTTACCGGGGACTGAGAAAACAAGACAAAAAACCAGTAATTGTCAAATTTCTCAAACAAGATTATCCGATGCCCGCTTCGTTAGTCAGATACAAGCAGGAATACGAAATCACACACAATCTTAACCTAGAAAGTGTGCCTAAAACCTACAGCTTAGAAAGATACCATAACAGTTTGGCTATCATTTTCGAGGATTGTGGTG
The DNA here is from genome assembly GCF_036700405.1 of Microcoleus sp. T3_D1. Classification (NCBI taxonomy): domain Bacteria; kingdom Bacillati; phylum Cyanobacteriota; class Cyanophyceae; order Oscillatoriales; family Microcoleaceae; genus Microcoleus; species Microcoleus sp. T3_D1. The sequence goes on along the minus strand of NZ_JAUBOV010000089.1, from coordinate 769 downwards.
GAGACTCATTAAAGCTGTGGTTGGCTTTTCACCAACTTACCTTAGAAGAGTTTTTATTAACAGCTATTAAAATAACCAGGGCTTTAGGTGAAATTCATCGACATAAAATTATTCATAAAGATATCAATCCCAGCAATATTATTATCAACTCAAGCACAGGGCGAGTTCAAATTATAGATTTTGGCATCTCTACTGTTTTAAAGCGCGAAAATCCTAGCCTGAAAAATCCTAATGTTTTAGAAGGCACTCTGAGCTATATATCGCCGGAACAAACAGGCCGAATGAACCGAGAGATAGACTACCGCACTGATTTTTACTCATTAGGAGTCACTTTTTACGAAATGCTAACGGGGCAATTGCCCTGGGATTACAGCGATGCAATGGAATTAATCCACTGTCACATTGCCAAACAAGCAGTACCGCCCCACCAAATCAATCTAGAAATTCCTAAAGCTGTTTCTAATATTGTGATGAAGCTATTAGCGAAAACCGCTGAAGCCAGATATCAAAGCCCTTGGGGAATTATCGCTGACTTAGAAGAATGCCTAGAACAATTAAAAACTACGGGCGGAATTGCAGATTTTGCGATCGCCCAAAAAGATATTACAGATAAGTTTCAAATACCTCAAAAACTCTACGGGAGAGAAACAGAAGTTGAAACCTTATTAGCAGCCTTTGAACGAGTCAGCAGGGGCAGCACCGAAATGATGCTAGTATCCGGTTACTCTGGCATTGGTAAATCCGCCTTAGTACAAGAAGTTTATAAACC
>NZ_JAUBOV010000088.1:0-29530 GCF_036700405.1 Microcoleus sp. T3_D1 | reverse complement strand
TTCCTTTTATCTTTTGTCCTATTCTCTCATACTTTTTCTCTGAGTATTTCTACTTATTGCATAACTGAGATGCTCCCTTTCTTGTTCTACAAGGTTAATCCTGAACTCAACAATCGCAAACTGCAAGCGGGCGATCGCAACTATATAAATGAATGACAGAGATTACGCACAGCAATAGATCCACGAGTTAAGCCCGCACAAGAAGTTTGCAATAGTCCCGGCCCAAGAGATATAGGATGGGAATTCACAGTAATTAACGGCGAGACATACGAGCAAACCTACGATCGCCTCGCAGATATAATTTTTTATAGCCGTCATCCTCAAACGACAGGGCAGCAAATTAGTAGAGGTGATAAAGCCCACAGCAATGAATGGTTAGCAATTCGACGCGAAATGTATATTTCCAATTGTGGGATATAAAAGTTATAGCGGTTCTCAAGAAAGTGAGGTATGGGGGCGAGTCCTATGCCGATGCCCGATGCCCACGGAGCCCTATGCCCACGGAGCCCTATGCCCTATGCCCGCGAGAGTACCTCATGTTACTGAGAAAGGCTATAAATTTAATTTAAATTAAACTTGAAATTCATTTACTTTATAGCTCGCTATGCTAATTAAATCACTGTCAATTAACTCAGCCTCGAAGTTCTCAGCGGTGTGTGTTATGGGTTTGGCTATCGCTATTGTCGGCACTAATCTAGCCCGTGCGGGAGTCAGCGATTATGAATCACGAACTCAAGCTGTGGATAGGCTGACGGATTGGTTTTTTTATAGAGTGAATCCTCAATTGGGAGGTCGAAAATTGCGATCTGACGATTCTTCTGCCTACATCCGCGAATGGAATGCTATTCGTAATACAGTCGATCGAGAAATGATTACTACACAAGGAGATTGCGTCGGTGATGCTTTCTGGGACTTCGATTATCGTTATCATGGGCGATCGCTAGATCGGATTGCAGATACAATTTGGGATATCCGCGATCCATCGGGTGACAAAACTCGTGCAGATGTTTCTAAACAAGAATGGCAGAAGCTTCGTAATTCAATAATTAGAGAGCATTTTTGCTATTAAGTTGCCATATTTGTCAACCCAATTTCAACAATAAAGAACAACAGCGCTTTTAGTTACAAATATTGTTAAAATGTAAAATAGGCCGCCTAGATTGTAGATAATTTAGTCAAAAAGCAACGAAAACATTCTCTAGCCAAACAAAAGGATAAAAAAATGGACCGAGTCACCGCCACAATAACCGTCACCAACGAAGTAGACAAGATGCTAGCAGAAAGAGGGTTCATCCCCGCAGAGCAAATACGCTGTATCACCATCGATAACGTCTTAGTCGATACAGGCGCCACACGACTCTGCTTACCAGCAGATATTATCGCTCAGTTAGGTTTAACTCTAGTTGGGGAAATCCAAGGAAAGACAGCAATAGGATCTAGACAATTTCGTCTGTTCAAAAATGTTGGTCTGGCCGTAGCTGGACGAGAAGGCAGGTATGATTGTGTAGAAATTCCCGCAGGAGAAGAACCTTTACTGGGCTTAATTCCCCTCGAAGATTTGGGTTTAGAACCGGACTTGAAAAATCAGCGGTTGATTGTTTTGCCAGCAGAGGGAATGCAAAGCTATATTCGCGTGTAAAATCTAAATTATTAACGTGAAATGCTGGCTATACCTACATTAGAGCTTACTTGTCTCTGATTCATTGTTTAAAATCCCGATCGCAAAATTTGATAGTTTTTTGTTATTATGGGAAATAGTAGTTGACTCAAATAGGTGACTCAACGTAATGAACATATCCTTAACTCCCGAACTAGAGCAGTTTGTTCAGTCAACAGTCAACAACGGTAGATACTCATCAGCTTCTGAAGTGGTATGGGCTGCGTTACGATTGCTAGAACAACGAGAAATGGAACGCTTGGTGCGTTTAGAGGAACTCCGCAAGGAAATAATGATTGGAATTGAAGCTTCCGATCGCGGAGAGGTTTTTGATGGTGAAGAAGTTTTAAGAGAACTGCGTGAGGAGATTCAGCAAGCCGATGAGGGTGAAAAATGAGTCGATACATTTTGAGTGCCCCCGCCAAGCAAGATTTAAGGGAACTCACGAACTATCTGTTGCAGTTTAGCGCCAATGCAGCCAACCATTTCCTTAATGTTTTTCAGGAAAAATTTCGTTTATTAGCAGATTTTCCAGAAATGGGGCGCAGTCGTGAGGAATTAGCACCGTCTCTACGCAGTTTACCTGTAGATAAATATGTAATTTTTTACCGCGTTATTAAAAATGGTATCCAAATTGAAAGGGTGTTGAGTGGTTATAGAGACTTTGAGGATGTTTTTGTAGAAGACAGATAATATTATATTTTTGCACTAAAATGTCAGTCACTACTCATCAATTAATTCAGTGGAAACAACAAGGGCGGTCAATTGTTGCCCTGACAGCTTATGATTATGCGATCGCCCAACTCATCGATCGAGCAGGCGTAGATATCATCCTAGTCGGCGATTCCCTCGCCATGACAGTCTTAGGCTACGACACAACCCTACCCATAACCCTCGATGAAATGCTGCACCACGCTAAAGCAGTGCGTCGTGGAGTTAAACAAGCATTAATTGTGGTCGATTTGCCGTTTTTGACTTACCAAGAAAGTCCCCAGCAAGCCATGCACTCGGCAGGGAGAGCTTTGAAAGAAACCGGCGCTCAAGCTGTAAAATTGGAAGGTGGATATCCAGCAATGGCCGCCACAGTTTCCCAGCTAACATCCGCCGGAATTCCGGTGATGGGACACGTCGGTTTAACTCCGCAGTCGGTACACCAACTCGGCTACAAAAAACAAGGAAAAACGGCCGAAGCAGCCGATCGCATCCTAGCAGAGTCGATCGCCCTTCAAGAAGCCGGTGCCTTTGCGATCGTGCTAGAACACATTCCCGCAGACTTAGCCGCTCAAATTACCCAAAAATTAACTATTCCCACCATCGGTATCGGCGCCGGGCCGCACTGCGACGGTCAAGTTTTAGTTACTTCTGATTTGTTGGGACTTTCCGAAAAACAGCCGCCTTTTGCCAAAGCTTACGCCAATTTGCGAGAAACAATTACCCAAGCTGTGAAAGATTATTCCCTTGAAGTTAGAGAAGGCAAATTTCCCGAATAGGTTCGTAGTGATGGCTTCAGTCCTGAACAATGAGGACTATAGCAATCCTCAATCATTTGTGAATTTCTTACTCCCTCCCCAAGGCATCGGGGAGGGTTGGGGTGGGGTAAAAAATTTACGACTACTCATTTAGGATTGCTATAAAATCCTCACTACAAACCTAATTTAAACTTTCGGCTGGCCCTCTTCCTCTTTATCCTTCTCAACAGCTTCATCCTCAGATTGACCGATGCCATCCTTAAAACTCCGCAGCGTTTTCCCCAAAGCATTTCCCAACTCAGGAATCTTCTTGGGGCCGAAAATTAGTATGGCAACCACCGCAATAATGCCCATTTCGGGCAATCCCAGACCAAACATACAAAATCTCCTGTAAAACTTGCTCGATCGTAAGTCAATCTTAAGTCAATCTACTGATATTGTTAAAGTATCTACCTTTTTTCCTGCATCCTGCAACAGTAGAATCAAGTTTTATTAAGCTATCCCCCGATAAATAAGAATGTTAGAAACATCCCAGCCTTCTCTGCGCGAACAACAGCACCATCTCATCCGCGATTTAGCAGACCGAATGGAAGCAGTCTGGCACCGCTATCTCGACCTCGAACCCTACCACCTGCCCGCTGAGTTGGGATATATAGAAGGGCGCTTGGAAGGAGAAAAACTGATCGTGGAAAACCGCTGCTATCAAACGCCTCAGTTCCGCAAAATCCACCTCGAACTCGCTAAAGTCGGGCCGGTACTTGACATTCTGCACTGCGTGATGTTTCCCAGACCGAATTATGCTTTGCCGATGTTCGGTACGGATATCGTAGCAGGCAAAGGCCAAGTTAGCGCCGCGATCGCAGACCTTTCTCCCCTCAATCGAGATCGAACTTTGTCGGAAACCTACCGAACCCAACTGGAAATTTTGCCAATCAAGCAATTTTCTTGTCCCCGCCCAATTCCCGAATGGGGGGATATTTTCTCAGAATTTTGTCTGTTTGTGCGGCCAGAGTCGATCGAAGAAAACAGTCGGTTTTTGGATATTGTTGAATCCTACGTTGAAATTCACTGCAAACACGCAGTCGCTTCCGAACCAGTCTCTGCCGCCGAAGCCTCGGAAATTCTAGACGCTCAAATTTACTACTGCACCCAGCAGCAGCAAAACGACAAAACCCGCCGCGTACTCGAAAAAGCTTTCGGTCAAGATTGGGCAGAACATTACATGACCGAGGTGCTTTTTGATATCCCTAAATAGCTGAAAATTGTTTACAATACTTTACAGTAGGGGGAAAAAACTTAATCAGGAAATCACCTACTTTATAAGTAATGGTAAAGGAATCACGGCTCAAGGATAAATCATTTTTAAAACCCCCAGGGCGAGGAATCATCGGTTTAGCGATCGCCGCCACTGTCATTACCACAGGAGTTGGTTTTTGGCAAGTATCTCAACTGAGAAAAGCCGAAGAGTTAAAGGCGGAGGCTGCAACGGCTGCTGCAACTTCCGCCTCCACCCGCAACAGCGTTACCGCTTTGGGTAGGTTGACTCCGCAGGGGGAAGTTATCAAATTGTCGGCCCCTTCGGCGTCGGAGGGAGCAAGAATTGAACTGTTGCAGGTGGAAGAGGGCGATCGCGTCAGTCAAGGACAAATCATAGCAGTTCTCGATACGCGCGATCGGCTCCAAGCAATCCTCCAACAAGCCGACAAAGAAGTCAAAGTCAAACAAGCAGAATTAGCGAAAATTCAAGCAGGCGCAAAAACAGGCGTTGTCGGCGCTCAACAAGCAGAAGTTGCCAAGTTTGAAGCACAAGTGCAAAGAGAAACCGAAGGCGAAGCAGCCAATGTCGCCCGCTTAGAAGCTCAACTGCGAAGAGAAACCGAAGCCGAACAAGCTAACGTCGCCAAATTTGAGGCACAACTGCAAAGAGAAACCGAAGCCGAACAAGCTAATCTTGCTAAATTTGAGGCACAACTAGACAGAGAAACAGAGGTGCAGCAATCCAAATTGGCTAGGTTAGAAGCTCAATTGCGCGGCGAAATTGCCTCTCAAAACGCTACAGTCGATCGGCTAAAAGCCGAATTAACCAACGCCGAAGCCGAGGAACAACGCAATAAAGAACTCTCAGAAACAGGCGCAATTTCTGCTTCCGCCTACGACACCAAACGTTTAGCAGCAGAGACAGCTCGCCAGAGAGTCAAAGAAGCGCAAGCTATATTAGAAAAAACCGTGCAAACTTTGCGTGAGGAAATAGTCGAAACTAAAGCAACAATCAAACAAAAATTAGAAACAGGCCAGCAGGAAATCAATCAATCGCGAGCCAATCTCAAACGCAAGTTAGAAACAGGTAGGCAGGAAATTAACCAAGCTAGAGCCACCTTAAATCAAAAGATAGAAACAGGACGAGAACAAATCAATCAAGCCGAAGCAATACTCAAACAAAAAGCAGAAACCGGCGAAGAACAAATCAATCAAGCCAAAGCAAATCTCGACCAAATTGCCGAAGTACGCCCCGAAGACGTGCAAGCGGCCCAAGCAGCCGTCGAAAGTGCGATCGCCACCAAACAAAAAGCTCAAGTAGACTTAAACTTAAGTTACGTCAAAGCACCCGTATCCGGCTACATCCTCAAAGTTCACAGCCGACAAGGAGAACGTGTCAACACCCAAGACGGCATCGTAGAACTAGGCCGCACCGACCAAATGTACGCCATAGCAGAAGTTTACGAAACCGACATCGCCAAAGTGCGAAACGGCCAGCGCGCAACAGTCACCAGCCCGGTTTTTGCAGGCGCTTTGGAAGGAAGAGTCGATCGCATCGGCAAACAAATCGGTAAAAAAGATGTCCTCAATACAGACCCCGCAGCCGACACCGATGCTAGAGTTGTCGAAGTAAGAATTCGCCTCGATCCGGCATCGAGCAAGAAAGTTGCAACCCTAACAAACTTGCAGGTTGAAGTTAAAATAGACATCTAAATTTTACCTTGACCAAACTTACGCAGGGGGACTCAAGAAACCGGGTTTTTTACCGAGATTAAGGGTGTGAATCAAATATAAGCGTAAAAAACCCGATTTCTCAACACCCGTGCTTAAATCCTAAAATTATTCAATCCAAAATCCCAAATCCTAAATCTAAAATCTAAAATCTAAAATTGATTGACTCTTATGGCAAAAATACCGCTAGCTTGGGCACAGTTAACCCGCGAAAAAATGCGTTTAGTAATCGCGCTAGCCGGCATTGGATTTGCCGACTTGCTGATGTTTATCCAGTTTGGATTTAGAGATGCTCTGTTTGAAAGTTCCATCAGCTTTCACTCGCAATTAAAAGGGGATATTTTTATCACCAGCACGCAATCTACGGCTTTAATAGCCATGAAAAGTTTTCCCCAACGGCGTTTGTATCAAGCTTTGAGTTTTAATGGCGTTACCGGAATCAGCCCGGTATATCTAGGCTTTGGTTTGTGGAAAAATCCCGCCCCAGACAAAAACAATACCCGCCAACTGATGGTAATCGGTTTTGACCCCGCTCGTCCCATCTTTGATCTGCCGGAAGTTAAGGATAATTTGGACAAAATCCAAATTTCAGATGTCGTTTTATTCGATCGAGCTTCCCGCCCGGAGTTTGGGCCAGTAGCAGAATATTTCAACCAGGGAAAGCCTGTGGAAACTGAAATAGATAACCGCCGCGTTACTGTAGAGGGGTTATTTACTTTAGGAGCATCTTTCGGTGCTGATGGCAATATTATTACCAGCGATTTGAACTTTCTGCGGATTTTTCACAGTAGAAGAACTAGAGGCTTAATTGATGTCGGAATTGTTCACTTGCAGCCGGGAACTGATGTCAAGGCAGTTATTGAAAAAATGAGGGCAACTTTACCGCAAGACGTGACAATTGCTTCTAAAGAAGAGTTTATAGCTTTTGAGAGAAAATATTGGGAGGAAAGCACGGCGATCGGATTTATTTTCACTCTCGGCGCGACAATGGGGTTTATTGTCGGCATCGTGATTGTCTATCAAATTCTCTATACTGATGTTACCGACCATTTGCCAGAATACGCTACTTTGAAGGCGATGGGATATAAAGACAGTTACTTTTTGAGTGTGGTTTTTCAAGAGGCTTTAATTTTGGCAATCCTTGGTTATTTGCCAGGGCTTGGGATTTCTATGGTGCTGTACAATTTAGCGAGAACTGCTACGAGTTTGCCGATGTACATGACTTTGGGAAAAGTTGTAACTGTGTTTACAATGACAGTTATTATGTGTACTGTATCAGGGGCGATCGCAGTTAGGAAGTTGCAGGCGGCAGATCCGGCAGATATTTTTTAACGCAAGAAGTTCGGCAACGAGCAATGTACGGGATGTAACTGATTTAACGGATAGATTTTCAGGGGATAAGTCTCAGAAACCCAGTTTCTTCGTAGATTTCTCGTTACTCAATGCAAAATTCGGAGAAACCGGGTTTATCGCCCCCATGCGTATTATGATTTGTTTTAGTCTAACTTTCCTTTGCGCCCAAAGTTTCCTTTGGTTGATCTTTACTATGAAAATCGTCACCCCTGCTGTCATCCTGTCATTAGTTATACTAATATAAGTTTTTTTTATCATAAAAAATGCTGATAATCTAGCGCTAAACTTTTACATTTTATGTGGTTATGTGGTTATATGGTTTTAGGAGGTTCCACTAAATACATTGATGAAGCCTATGACGAATCCATTTTTAATAAAAAAATTGCACTATTCCTAGCTGCTATCTCCATGTTTTTACTTGTTTCTTTAGTTTTTATAGACTACATCTCTGGGATAATTTTCATAGGTGTAGCTGTAGGATTATTGGGATCGGGTAAAATAGACAACTTAATTTTTAGACTTTTAACAGTATCGATCCTTATTTCTGCTGTATGGAGACTATTAATTTTTCCAGTTGCAATCGACTTCTCATCGCTATCTACTGGGTTGTTGATATTTCTTGCCATAGCGTTTTCATCTTTTGCAGATGAATGGTTAAATGATTTTAGCGATAATCATAAAAATTCGTTACATTTGGTATTAAAAGTAATTTTTTACAATCGGATTATTACCAAAATAACAGTTTTATTATTTTGCATTTTTGGGTATAAGGCTAATTTATATTTTATGGCATTTTTGGGATTTGATGCAGCGTATTCACTTATAGATAATTTGGGAGATCGAGTCAAACAGAAGATTCTCAGAGCAAAACAAAACGCCTTATATCCTGAAGTGAAAATTTAAAACCCTTAAATTATCCAGGAAACGAGCAAAACACGCAAAATTATTGAGGAACAAAAATGTCAATACCAAAGCCACACTATTCTGTAAGCTGGATTTATCTACTTCTTGCTGTCGTTTTAGAGGCCGCAGGCACTATTTATATGAAATTATCAGAGGGTTTCACAAAAGTCGTTCCCTCGATTTTGATGCTAATTTTTTATGGAATTAGTTTTATATTTTTAAATTTAGCTATTAAAAAGTTAGATGTGAGCGTAGCTTATGCAATTTTCTCCGGGTTGGGGATTGCTCTTGTCACTATTGGAGGCATTTTCTTTTTTAAAGATCCCATTACGGTTTTTAGAATTTCTGCCATTTCCTTCATCATCCTAGGTGTGATTATTTTGAATTTTACAGGTTTATCTCATTGAAGAATGCTAAGAATAAGTACAGTCCTGGACGCAGCCGTACAAAAAAAACCGGGTTTTTAATCGACATTAAAGGCTCGGAATCTCATATTTTCACAAAAAACCAGGTTTCTGCCTCGAAAAAATAAAGTAATACCAACTCTGGGTTTACTATCCCCTTAATTTTTTGCCAGATCGGGAATTGGATAGCTGTGCCGATCGAACGCTATGCTGTAAGAAAGCATCCGTCTCGATCGCGCTCTCCCTCGGTTCTACGCTATGACCCAAAACCTCAACCCCACAGCGTTGCCTCCCGCCTTTCCCGATCACACGCAACTCCCAGAATCTGACGGCACGTTTGTGAAAAACTTTCAAGAACATCCCCAGAGTATCCTGCTCACAGACTCCCTGGAAATTACGCTGCAAAATCTTCATCCTGACGGACAATATGCGATCGGGCAAGATTGCGGTATCTACTGGCGCGAAACTGACCCTCCAGAAAAGGGTGCAGAAGCCCCTGACTGGTTCTACGTCCCCAACGTTCCGCCGAGATTAGACGGGCAATACCGCCGTTCCTACGTGCTGTGGCGCGAGTATATTGTGCCGCTGATTGCGATCGAATTTGCTTCGGGTGATGGTTCTGAAGAACTCGACAGCACTCCCTTATCTGCTTTACCCTCTGGCGGAAACCAGAAACCAGGAAAATTTTGGGTATACGAGCGGATTATCAGGATTCCCTACTACGCTATCTATAAAATCCAAACCAGTGAATTAGAAGTCTACAACTGTGTGAATACTCGGTATCGCCGCTTGGAACCAAACGATCGCGGACATTACCCGATCGACCTGATGGGAGTAGAGTTGGGTGTATGGTCGGGTAGCTATCAAAATCAGACGCAGCAGTGGTTGCGCTGGTGGGATAACCAAGGCAATTTATTGCTGACAGGAAGCGAACGAGCTAGGCTTGAAAGCCTGCACGCCGAACAGGAACGAGAACGGGCCGAACAGGAACGCCAACGGGCCGACGCTGAACGCCAACGGGCCGACGCTGAACGAGCACAAAAAGAGCGATTGGCGGCTTATTTGCGATCGCAGGGAATCGATCCCGATCGTATATGAACCTGGGTCGTTGCTTTTTTTAAATCTAGCTATTACTATGAACACTCTACCCGTTGTCTCGATTAAAAATCTCAACCATTCTTTCGGCGAAGGTCAACTTCGCAAACAGACATTATTTGACATCAACCTCGAAATTTATCCTGGCGAAATTGTGCTGATGACAGGGCCTTCGGGGTCTGGTAAAACAACATTGTTAACCTTGATTGGAGCTTTGCGATCTATCCAAGAAGGTAGTCTGAAAATTCTGGACCAAGAATTGCGGGGAACCGCGAAAAATAAGTTAGTTAAAGTCCGTCGCGACATCGGCTATATTTTCCAAGCTCATAATTTGCTCAAATGCTTGAGTGCTAGGCAAAATGTGCAAATGTCCCTCGACCTGCACAACCATCTTTCTCACAAAGAAACTAATGATAAAATAGAAGGAATTCTGGAAGCTGTGGGGTTGGGAGACAGAATAGATTATTACCCCAGCAGTCTTTCGGGCGGCCAAAAACAAAGAGTGGCGATCGCCCGCGCATTAGTCAGCCAGCCGAAATTAGTATTAGCAGACGAACCCACAGCAGCCCTAGACAGTAAATCAGGTCGAGATGTGGTAGAAATTATGCGAGGTTTGGCCAAAGAACAGCACTGCACTATTTTGCTTGTCACCCACGACAACCGCATTTTAGACATAGCCGATCGCATTATTCACATGGAAGACGGCTACCTCGCACAAGATACATCAACAGCGGCTGCCACAGGCGTTCTTTCGGGAAAATAATATTAATCCACCTCAACTTATTTCCGAGAACCGGGACGCTTTCCTCCTACCTTGGCAGGACTTTTTGTTGCACCTTTGGCTGGAGTTTTAGAACTACTTTTGCCACTTTTTTGACCTTTAGCTCCTGTCAACTGGCTCTCAAGGTCATTTGCAGGTCGGCCCGCAGGCGTTCTCGTAGTTCTAAAGGTAACATTCACCCCTTCATTCGACTGTTCCAGCACCAACATCGGCGTCGGCTTGGCTTTTTGATCCCACTCAATATGAACGATGCGACCTTGAATTGTCGGCTGCCAACTGTCGTGGTCGTCTGAAGGACTCAGATAAGTTTCCAAACAGTCAATAATTTGATTAATTGTCGCCGATGTTGCCTGAGTCGGCAGTTTCATCAGCTTAATTTGAATCCGAAACAGCACACGTTTTTCTATTTTTACTGCCGGATCGCCAGTTTCGTATTCGATATCAAACATCGAATCCACTTGCCTGCCGCTGCCCGCATTCCCATTTTTTTCTCCCACTGCCCCCTGAGTCGGACGCAGAGCAATACTAATTTTTTCTTTAACTTTTACCTTGATCTGGTTCACAATGGCAAAGTGAAAGACTTCTTCCGCCATTCGCATTCTCAGGTAGTCTAAATTAAAGTCTCGCGAGTGGATAAGGTCGGGATTCTTTTCCATCTTTGACATGGTTTCCAGAGCCATTTTGTATTTTTTCTGGAGTTCTCGATTTCTAAACTCCTCAAACTTGAGCTTTTTGCTCAAATCGTCGAGTTTTAGCTTGGTAAACACAGCTAAACCGATAAGCAATAACAACAGTAATCCCGACGCTCCCATGAAGAGTTGGTCTGAGGACGGATCTCCGGGTTTAGCCTGTTTAGGTTTGGGAGAGGCTACTGCCAACCTTGGTTCTACAAGGATTATTTGGGTTGACATGGGCTTTTAAAGGGTAAAATTTGACGCTATATTTATACAGGACTCCAGAGTAGAGCTGGTAGTGCAACTGGATCAACCAACATTGACATCATTCCACCATCATCTTGGTACAACTGGATTTCTGCAACTGGAACACGCACCCTCTAATTAATACTTTATCTTTAACTGCAAGCCGGTTTCCGAAATATGGGGAAATCGCGCGCTGGCACTGGCCAATAGAAATGGTGAATTGTCTGTAATATATTATACCAATACAGCTAAAAAAAATGTTGGTTCGGCGGTCTCCGTTTCTAGAAAAATAAAAAGAAATACACATAAATTAATAGTAACTCTGGGAGCCAGCAGCAGAAAACATCCAGGAGAACAGCCGATCGCCCGGACGATCGAGGGGCGGACGTTGGGAGAGTGATAATTCCTACTGTACCCTCACTCCCGCCTTGCAAGCCCACCGGGCGGCTTGCTGTGAGAGTCGAGCTCTCTTTGCGATCGAACAACGTCTCCTTAGCTAAGATTACAGCTAATACCACCAATATTCGATCGTGACCTACGAACCCCTGCATCACAAATATCGCCCTCAGACATTTGCCGAATTAGTCGGTCAAGAGGCGATCGCCCAAACCCTCACCAGCGCCATCCTACAAGAGCGCATAGCACCAGCATATCTATTCACCGGCCCCAGAGGCACCGGTAAAACCTCCAGTGCCCGAATTTTCGCCAAATCCCTCAACTGTATTTCTACGGTAGCCCCCACCCCCACACCCTGTGGCAAATGCAACGTTTGCCAAGAAATTGCCCGAGGTTCGACACTAGATGTCATCGAAATTGACGCCGCCAGCAACACCGGAGTAGATAACATTCGGGATTTGATCGAACGGGCTCAATTTTCCCCCGTACAGTGCCGCTATAAAGTATATGTAATCGACGAGTGTTTGACCGGTGATTCTCAGGTAAAAACTAGCGAAGGTCTGATGCGGATCGACAATCCCAACATCAAAGGAAAACAAGTTCTCAGCTATAACGAAACTTCAGAAGTTTGGGAATTTAAAAAAGTTTTGAGGTGGTTAGACCGAGGGGAAAAACAAACACTGGTGATTAAGACCGCCAACCGAGAAATCAGATGTACCGGCAATCATCCAATCAGGACAGAACAGGGATGGATACGAGCAAAAGACGTAAAAGAAGGAGTGAAGATACTATCCCCTGTGAATGTGGGTGCGGCACCCTCATTCACAAAATTGGAACAGATGGACGCTTGCGGAGATTTGCCAGAGGACATCAATTTTACGGGAATACCTACGGACAAAAATCCTACGACTTGGCCTCTATTCTCGAACAGGCTCAAGCCATCCAACCTCTCTGTGCGTGTGGCTGTGGAGAACAACTCGAAATACCAGACTTTTTACAAAAAAAAGGCAAAGGGATTAAGAGTATTCAGTCTCATTGGCAGCGACATCCGTATAAAAAAGGACATGGACTTTGGGATGCAAGAACGGAAAAGTTCTTGGCAAATGCCGAAGTTTTGCAACCAGAAACACTCGGACTCATCTACGGAACATTACTTGGAGACGGTTTTATCACCTACCCAAATAAATATAGCCGATTTCCAAGATTGGGCTGGACACACGGAGAAAAGCAGCGGGAATGGTTGGAATACAAAGCTTCTTGCCTTTCGACACTGCGACCAAAGTTACGAGTTACACCTAACCGAGGATACGGAAATATATCAGTCTGTTGCAACACCGTCTGCCATCCCCAACTTAGAGATGTCTTTGAGGCTGTTAAACCCAACGGAAACGGAAAATACGTCACAATGGATTGGCTCGATCGCGTCACTCCAGAAGGACTTGCTTGGTGGTACATGGATGATGGCTCGCTCAGCATTTCCCCAGAAGGAAGTCCAAGCATCCAAATTCATACAGAAGGATATTCTAGGGCAGAAAATCAACTTCTTGCCAATTGGCTTACAGGTTTGGGATACCCAACAACAACTAAATTTTACACAAGGTCTAACACCTGTAAAACCTACGACTACATACACATGGGTGCTGAAACCAGTAGAAAATGGGTATCAGACTTTAAAAAGTATTCAATCCCTTCAATGGATTACAAGTTTGGAGACAGTCGAATCTGTAAAAGTCGCTGGGGTCGAGAGAGTTTATGATATTGAAGTAGAAGACAACCACAATTTTGTCGCTAACGGTCTTCTGGTTCATAATTGCCATATGCTAAGCACCCAGGCATTCAACTCTCTACTCAAAACCCTAGAAGAACCGCCCGATCGCGTTGTATTCGTTCTCGCAACAACCGACCCACAAAGAGTATTACCAACTATTATTTCTCGCTGCCAAAAGTTCGACTTTCGCCGCATACCCCTCGAAGCAATGATTGCTCACTTGCACAAAATTGCCCAATTAGAAAACATCAATATTGCCAGTGATGCAGTACAAATGGTTGCTCAACTCGCCCAAGGAGGTCTGCGAGATGCCGAAAGTTTGCTCGACCAACTGAGCTTATTTCCCGGTCAAGTAACAGTCGAAAAAGTTTGGGATTTAGTCGGTGCGGTTCCCGAAAATGATTTAATGGATTTGCTGCAAGCTATCGACCAAGATAACGCTACAGCATTAATAGACATGACCCGCCACCTCATGGATCGCGGTCGGGAACCGCTAATCGTGCTGCAAAGTCTCGCGAGCTTTTACCGAGATTTGCTAATAGCTAAAGCTGCACCGAAACGCTCAGATTTAGTAGCTTTAACATCTGCAACGTGGGAAAAACTGGCTACTTTTGCCCGCAATTGGGATGCCGAGTTGATTTTGGCCGGTCAGAAACATTTGCAAACCCACGAAGTGCAAATTAAAAACACCACTCAGCCGCGTTTGTGGCTGGAAGTAACGCTGTTGGGATTGTTGCCCTCAGCAATTAGAACTCAGCAGCAAGCAACAGCCGAACCAGCGAAAAATGTTGCTCAACCACCACAAAATCACCCCCCCCAACCCAGGGGGGGCACGGGGGCACCGCCCCTACAATCGGGGGGGAGCCAGACATCTAATATTGAACAATCTTCAGTTCCCAATTCGCAAAATCCTCCACCGACTTCGCCGCCTGTGGCTAATCGGATAGAAAGCACACCTCCGGCTGCAATTCCCGCACCTGTACCAACTGCTGAAACGAATCAAACACATTATTCACCGACTAATTGGGCCGATGAAATCGATTTAAATCGAGTGTGGGAACAGGTACTTGACCGCGTGCGGCCGCATGGCACTCAATCGCTGCTTCGCCAACATGGACAGCTAGTAATTTTTAGCAATGATACTGCTTATGTTAAGATTAGTTCGCAGCCGTTGCTCAATATGGTTAAAGACAAAGTAGCTAATATTGAAGAAGCTTTTTTGCAAATTTTTAACCGTCGAGTAACAGTAAAAGTGGGCTTGACAAATCCCGCTGAAACTAAAAGTTCCCGCGCCAAGGATTTGCCTACTTCTAACGGACGTGTTGGCGAAAATCCCAGGAATTCTCATCCTGTGAGTGATGCGGGCCAACAGGTACAGAACTCGCCGGCTTCTGAGATTACAGATGATTTTTTGGGGAATGGTGGAGAAGAACAAAAACACCCGCCAGCGCCTGAAAATACCGCCGTTAATGTGCCGACAATTTCCGAATCGCGATCGCCCACAAACGGTTCTACAGACTCTCAAAATGACTTTAACGCTCAGGCTATAGCGGTGCGTGATGATGCGCGAGATGTCGCGAATTCGACTAGGAAGTTGGCTGATATGTTTGACGGGGAAGTAGTCGATTTGTCGGATGACTTGGAGATTTGGGAGTCGGAAACTTTTAGATTGGAATCTGAACCGGATTTTTCCGAGTTATCTTCTGAGTTAGGTGAGGATGATTTTATTGATTGGTAAATGAGAATTGGGCATTGGGCATTGGCTTGATATGATATCAATTTCGGTTGCACTCTTGGAAATGATAGAGGAGACGGCAGTGCCATCTCCCTACAATGTTATTTTGGGTAGGGAGACGGCACTGCCGTCTCCTAATTTCGGCTACTAATAATTTCGATGCAACCGGAAACGATATGATATGTTGTACCATGCTCAAGAACAGGCAAGATGCCTGTTCCACAAAGAGTGAATTTTCTTGTGGGGAGTATGGGTTGGGCAGGAGATCCCGCCCTAAAAGACTTATTGACAATGTGAAAACTTTTAAGCCGATTCCGGTTTTGGTAGCGAAGACGGAAGTACCAATAACTCAGCCGTCGATCGCTTCTCAACCATTTCTTTAGTAATCGTACACCGGGCAACATCCTTGCGCGACGGCAACTCGTACATCACATCCAACATCAATTCTTCGACAATTCCCCGCAGCGCCCGCGCTCCAGTTTTCCGGCGGTATGCTTCCTGGGCGATCGCCCGAATCGCCTCTGGCTTAAAGTCCAACTGCACATTATCCATCTTCAGCAGCTTTTGATACTGCTTAACCAAAGCATTGCGCGGCTCAGTCAAAATCGCCATCAGCGTTTCCTCATCCAGCGGTTCCAACACCGCAGCCACCGGCACCCGCCCAATAAACTCAGGAATCATCCCAAACTTCACCAAATCATCCGGTTCCAGTTGCTTGAGTACATCAGCAGCCCGCTTTTCCTTCGGCTGAGCTTCTCCGGGCTGAATAAAACCCATTGACTTTTTGCCCGTTCTCTGCTCTATCACTTTCTCAAGACCGACAAAAGCACCCCCGCAGATAAACATGATATTGCTGGTATCAATTTGGATGCAGTCTTGGTAGGGATGCTTGCGGCCGCCTTGGGGAGGTACATTGGCGATCGTCCCCTCCAGCATTTTCAGCAGCGCCTGCTGCACGCCTTCCCCAGACACATCCCGCGTAATCGAAGGATTTTCGCTCTTGCGGGCTATTTTGTCAATTTCATCAATATAAATAATTCCGCGCTGCGCCTCTTCCACGTCCATATCTGCCACTTGCAGCAGCCGCAGCAAAATATTTTCCACATCTTCCCCGACATAGCCCGCTTCCGTCAGCGTCGTCGCGTCAGCCACCGCAAAGGGCACGTCTAGCATATCCGCCAAAGTCTGAGCCAGCAGAGTTTTCCCGCAGCCCGTCGGCCCGATTAACAAAATATTCGATTTTTGCAGTTCTACTTCTTCCGGCGGGTGCTTGCCGCTATTTTTGGCATGGATAAAGCTCAGGCGCTTGTAGTGGTTGTAAACTGCCACCGAGAGCACCTTTTTCGCCTCATCTTGCCCGATCGCATTTTCGTCGAGGTAATTTTTAATTTCCCTCGGCTTGGGAATTTGGCTCAGCGACATACTTTTGCCCGATGTAGCGCGGCGCTTTTGCGTCGTTTCCTGCTTCGGGGCCACCGCCGCTGCGGGCACTGCACTGGAGTCAAACAACTCCTCATCTAAAATTTCATTGCACAAGTCAACGCATTCGTCGCAGATATACACCCCAGGGCCTGCGATCAACTTGCGTACTTGCTCTTGAGACTTGCCACAAAACGAACATTTTAGATGGGAGTCGTACTTAGACATAACAGCCTCTTAATTCAGTGCAGTGACATTCTCTCCCGCCGTCGGAAGGTTTTCCTTTTCGATAACTCGATCGACCAAACCGTAATTTTTGGCTTCCTCGGCTGACATAAAAAAGTCGCGCTCTGTATCAGCCTCTAATTTGTCGATCGGTTGACCTGTGTGGTGCGCTAGCAGTTGATTCAGCTTACGTTTATGATAAAGGATTTCTTTGGCTTGAATCTCAATATCAACTGCTTGACCTTGAGCGCCTCCAAGCGGCTGGTGAATCATAATCCGGGAACTCGGAAGAGACATCCGCTTACCGTGGGCTCCTGCTGTCAGTAGAAATGCGCCCATACTCGCTGCCAAACCGTAACAAATCGTCACCACATCCGGGCGGATTTGCTGCATTGTGTCATAAATTGCCATGCCTGCCGTCACCGAGCCGCCGGGGGAATTAATGTACATTTGGACATCTTTTTCTGGGTCTTCGGCATCTAGATACAATAGCTGAGCCACTATCGAGTCAGCAACTTCGTCGGTTACGGGAGTTCCTAAAAACACAATTCGCTCCCGCAGCAAGCGCGAGTAAATGTCAAAGGCCCGCTCGCCCATCCCCGACTGTTCTAGCACCATCGGCACTACATTGCTGGGGCTGGAACTGACATCAAAATCGTTATAGCTTGTAATTAGGTAATTGGAAGATTGAGATACAACCATAAGACACCAGTCAAGGATTCTAGACAATTTGCTGCTGCTGATGAAAGCTTTAAATTAAGCCGCCAGCTTTTAACTATTATGCCTCTTCTGAACAGATATCGGGGGAATGGGGAATGGGGAATGGGGAATGGGGCATTGGGCATTGGGTATAGTCGAGCAAAAATCTTGTGACTATTTAACCCAAATTCAACAGTAGCTCGACATTTAACGTAAAATGCGATCGCACTTCACATACCCCCGATCGATCCCCGCCGTAGGGACACTCCAAGACCCCATTAGTGTCCACTTAAGCTTTCAGCCCGCCAAGTCCACCAGTGGACCCGCTAGTCCGGCAGGGGTTTCAACCCCTGCCGGACTGCGGGTTTAACGTGTTTGTTGACACGAAGAATGGCTGGCGTGCGGTGTCCCTACTACTTTGATTCTGCGCCCTAATCTTCGCCTACAACTTCAACTTCGACGCTTGTGGCTGCTTCTGAAGTTTCTGCATCATCTGCATCATCTGCATCTGCATCAGATTCTTCTGCGGCAGGAGTCAGTGAGCCTTCTGGTACGAGTTCGATTGTTCCTTTTTCTTCCAACCATTTCAGGGTTTTTTGTTTGAGCAAGTCTTCTGCTACAAATTCCTGCAACCTTTGGGGGTCAAAATCTCCTTTGGGAAACTGCTTTCTGATTTTTGCTACTTCTGCTGCTACTTCTGCTGGTTCAACAGATAAGGATTCCAGCTTGGCTACTTCTGCCAGAGCTAAATTCTGCTTGAGCCGCTCGATTGCTTCCGGGCGCGAGCGTTCCCGCATCGGGCCCATATTTTCTTCGGTAAACAGTTGGTTGATATCTATGCCGTAATTTTTCAATTGGACGGCTTGTTGATTCAACAAATAATCGATTTCGCGATCGACCATTGTTTCTGGAATTTCCACTTCTATTAGCTGCACGAGGGCTGCTGATATAGCTTTTTCCTTATTAGCTGATGTCTGGTTTTCTTTGTCTGCTTTAAACCGAGTTTCGAGCGATTCGCGCAGTTCTGCTAAAGTTTCAAACTCGCTGACTTCTTGGGCGAAGTCGTCGTCCAACTCCGGCAATTCTTTTTCCTTAAGTTCTTTGAGAGTAATCGTAAAGACTGCCGGTTTTCCTGCTAATTCTTCACTGCTATACTCTTCGGGGAACTGCACAGAAACTTCTCTCGTTTCTCCCGGCTTCATCCCGATCATGCCTTGGATAAAGCCCGGTACAAACTGATTTTCCGATAATTCTACTTGAAAGTCTTCTGCTTGACCGCCGGGAATTTCTGCGGGAGTTTCGCCTTCGGGTGCTTCGGCAAATCTACCGGAGAAATCAACCAAAGCCGTGTCTCCCAACTGAGCCGGCCGGCCTTCTACGGGGATTAAAGTAGCTTTGTCCGATCGATATTTTGCCAAAACCTCATCTACCTGAGCCTCATCATACTTAGCTTCTTCTGCTTGAAGCTGCAAACCTGTGTACTGACCCATTTTCACTTCGGGTTGTACATCAACCTTCGCCGAAAAAATCAGAGGCTGTTCTGGATCGAACTTAGCTAGTAATTCTTCAAACTCGGTGCGAAGTTCAAAACTGCCAATTGCGGCAATTTTTTCTTGTTCGAGGGCTTTTTGCAGGGAATCATTAATCAAATTTTCCAAAGCCGTCGCCTTCAAACGACTCTGGCCTAGGCGCTGTAGCAAAACTTGACGGGGAACTTTGCCTTTGCGGAACCCAGGAATACTAACCTCGCGAGCAAATTGTTTAATTACTTGCTCGTAAGCTTGTTTTGACTTTTCTGACGGTACTTCGATTTCCAGACCAATTTGGCTAGCTGGAAGTTTTTCCTGGGTTACTTTCATCGGCTTTTTTGATATTTAACAATAGTGTATTGACACTCCCTGTCCTTTAGGTCAGGGATTCTTAATTCAGCGACTGACCTTAAAATGTTGCGTCCTTTCGGCAATCCTCAAACTTTTTAACCGTAGAAATCCTACCAATTAACGAGCCTGATTCGCAGTCATCCCTTCTTGGTCTATCTCCAAAAGCGTACTAGGATATTTACCTAGAGTTCGGGTATGTCCTACCCTACTTAACAAGACTAAATAGTTTGTTTCTCTGGTTAAAGGAACTGTGTTAAGCCCCTAGCTGTTTATAGATTTTTCGCCGCTCTGAGTCCCCCGGTTTACGCGCCAAAGTGTGTCGTTAACTGTTTTTATGCACTATGGCCCAGGAGTTTAACCTTGACTACTCTAGAATACTAGAAATTTCCTGACTTTTAGGAAGGGATTTAAGAAATTAAAGCCGTCCTAGAAGGACAGGGTTTTAGACCCAATTTCCTTGAGAAAATACATACAAATCTGACTTTGCCTGCATTTTAATTTGGTACGCTTTGACTCGTAACGGCACAACTACAACACCTTTACCGGATGAGACTGTAAGTCATTGTCGGCTACTTTTTTGGCTCTTGCCAAATAGTTTTGGTTTGAGGATACTAGCTTTTGCTGCTAGGAATGTGGAGGTTAAGTCCACTAATTGCCGATGCACCATAGCACATATCGCCCTGTGATGTCAATCTTGCCGGTCTCTGCGGCCAGTCAAAGTCAATGGATGCGCCTGCGAAAATGCAGATATATCGCAAAACTTAACCGGATGCGGATTGGGCGTGGGCGAGCGACAAAAGATGCTAAACTGGCATTGGGTACGATCGCACGTCGCATTCAGGAAGTTCGATCGCCCTTTTCGCTTAACTGCACCATTGCTATCCTCTCATGCTCCTGATGTCGCATAACATTAATTAAGTTTGATATTGAGAATTGCAGTTATTTAAATTTTTGATTTCGATCGTTGAAACTATAATTTGTGGAGGAAACTAATTTGTCTCAATCCTATCGAGTTGCCATTTTAGGGGCTACCGGCGCAGTCGGTGCCGAGTTGCTAGAACTATTGCACAGCCGGAGTTTTCCGATTTCTCACTTGAAGCTGCTGGCTTCGGAACGTTCAGCAGGCACTACCTTGCCTTTTGGGGGCGAGATGCTGCCGGTCGAAGCAGTTTCGGCGCGATCGTTTGATAATGTAGATCTGGTGCTCGCCTCTGCCGGCGGCTCTACTTCTAAATTATGGGCTCCGCAAGCAGTGGCAGCCGGAGCAGTGGTAATTGACAATTCTAGCGCCTTCCGCATGGATGCGACGGTACCGCTAGTGGTTCCCGAAGTCAATCCCCAAGCAGCAGCAGCTCACCGAGGTATAATTGCTAATCCCAACTGCACGACTATTTTGATGGCGGTTGCCGTTTGGCCGCTTCACAAAGTTAGGCCGATACAGCGCATCGTTGTAGCGACTTACCAGTCTGCCAGCGGGGCGGGGGCAAGGGCAATGGAGGAAATGAAAGCTCAAGCAAGAGCAATTTTGCAGGGGGAAACTCCCCAAACAGATATATTTCCCTACCCGTTAGCATTTAATTTGTTTCCCCACAACACCCCGATTAATGATTTGGGGTATTGTGAAGAAGAGATGAAAATGGTAAACGAAACTCGGAAGATATTTGGTACGGACGAGATTAAAATTACGGCAACTTGTGTGCGGGTTCCCGTACTGCGGGCTCATTCGGAAGCGATTAATCTAGAGTTTGCAGAGCCTTTTAGCGCGATCGAGGCCAGGGAAATCTTAAAGCAGGCAAGCGGGGTTAAGCTGGTAGAAGACTGGCAAGCTAATTATTTCCCGATGCCTGTCGAGGCCAGCGGTAAGGATGACGTGTTAGTCGGCAGGATTCGCCAAGATATTTCTCACCCCTGCGGGTTGGAAATGTGGCTGTCAGGCGATCAAATCCGCAAAGGGGCGGCTTTAAATGCGGTGCAGATAGCTGAGTTGCTGGTTCAAAAAAATTTGTTGCGAACCCAAGTGGCGGCGGCTTCTACTTAGGGGGAACCCTGGCAATTGGGAAATTGAAATTGGGGATTTTAGATAAACCTTTCATCTGAAATCAAAAATTTAAAATCAAAAATCAACAGTCTAAAATCGGAGAAAGTGTGGTAAAGTTTGGACGGGTTCTGACTGCAATGATTACGCCGTTTAAGGAAGACGGCAGCGTTAACTATGCGGTAGCAGAACAATTGGCAGTTCATTTAGCCGATCGCGGTACGGATAGCTTGGTAGTGTGCGGCACTACTGGCGAGTCTCCCACTATGACCTGGGATGAAGAGTACGAATTATTTCAGGTGGTACAAAAGGCGGTGGCCGGTAAGGCGTTGGTAATCGCAGGAGCCGGATCGAATTCTACTTCAGAAGCAGTAGCAGCTACCCAAAAAGCAGCTAAACTAGGGTTAGATGGTTGTTTGCAGGTGGTTCCTTATTACAACAAGCCGCCGCAAGAAGGTTTATATAATCATTTTCGGGCGATCGCGGAATCTGCTCCAGAATTGCCTATAATGTTATATAACATCCCCGGTCGCACTGGTCAGAATATGTTGCCGGAGACGGTGGCTCGATTGGCCCAAATCCCCAACATTGTCGCCGTAAAAGAAGCAAGTGGCAACTTGGATCAAACAAGTCAAATTCGGTGCTTGACATCCCCTGAATTTGCCATATATTCTGGAGATGATTCCCTAACTTTGCCAATGTTGGCGGTAGGAGGATCTGGTGTAGTTAGCGTAGCCAGCCATCTGGTAGGAGAACAACTGCAACAGATGATAAAAGCTTTCGAGGCCGGTCAAGTTCAAGTCGCTACCCAGATTCACTTGCAACTTTTTGACCTGTTTAAAGCTCTTTTTCTCACCACAAATCCCATTCCCGTCAAGACAGCTCTCAAACTTCAAGGCTGGGATGTAGGCTCCACCCGTCCGCCCCTGTGCGATCCGCCCGTTGAGGTAACTCAAAAGTTAAAGGACGTACTGAGTCAGCTAGCAGCAGTATCAGCTAGCTAGACGAGCGAGAACGAGTTTTCAGACAACTGAATATTGGTTGTGATAAGTCATTAGTTGTTAGTCATTAGTCATTAGTAATTAACTGTTAGTAATTAGCTAACAGTCAAGAAATAAAGACTGACGATTAAAGACTGAAGGCAAAGACAACTGAGTGTAGGGGATAGTAAAACCCCCTGGGGAGTTTTCCATAAATATTTGGAAAAATATCGCCCTACCAACGAACCGTAGACGAAAGACGAAAGACGACAGACCATAGACCACAGACCAATAACAAAAATAACTAACAAAGGATACGCATGATCAAAAATACAACTGCATCTGCTCTAAAAGTTATTCCCCTCGGCGGGCTGCACGAAATCGGTAAAAACACTTGTGTGTTCGAGTACGGCGACGAAATCATTCTTTTAGATGCCGGTTTAGCGTTCCCGACAGATGGAATGCACGGGGTAAATATTGTCCTCCCAGACATGACTTACCTGCGGGAAAACAGCCACAAAATTAAAGGTATGATCGTGACTCACGGTCACGAAGACCACATAGGCGGGATTCCTTATCACCTCAAACAATTTGAAATTCCGGTCATCTACGGCCCGCGTTTGGCGATGGCTTTGCTAGCCGGAAAACTCGAAGAAGCCGGAGTGTCTCACCGCACTGAATTGAGAACGGTTCGACCCAGGGATACTGTCAGAATTGGCAAGAATTTCTTAGTAGAATACATTCGCAACACTCACTCGATGGCGGACAGTTTTACTGTGGCCATTCACACTCCCGTCGGAATTGTGATCCACACCGGAGACTTTAAAATTGACCACACTCCCGTAGACGGCGAGCATTTTGATTTGCAAAAGCTGGCGGAGTACGGCGAGAAAGGCGTGCTGTGCTTGATCAGCGATTCTACTAACTCGGAAGTTCCCGGTTTTACCGCTTCGGAAAGTTCGGTTGCTCCGAATTTAGACAGAATTATCGCTCAAGCACCGGGACGAGTGATGCTGACAACTTTTGCTTCGTCGGTACACCGATTGCAAATTGTTTTGGACTTGGCTAAGAAAAACAATCGGTATGTCGGAGTGGTTGGCCGGTCGATGCTTAACGTCATCGCTCACTGCCGCAATCTCGGCTACATCAAATGCGAAGATAGTATTTTCAAACCGCTGAAAGAAATCCGCAATTTGGCTGAAGACAAGGTGCTGATTTTAACTACAGGTTCCCAAGGCGAACCAATGGCGGCGATGACTCGCATTGCTAACGGCGAACATCACGAACTGAAAATCAGAAAGGGCGATACAGTCATTTTCTCAGCTAATCCGATTCCCGGAAATACGATCGCAGTGGTAAACACGATCGATAAACTGATGATGCTGGGAGCACACGTGGTTTACGGCCGCGATAAAGGCATTCACGTTTCGGGTCACGGCTGTCAAGAAGACCAAAAGTTAATGATTAACATGACTCGTCCCAAGTTCTTCTTGCCGGTTCACGGGGAACACCGGATGCTGATCCAGCACTCCAAGACGGCTCAAAGCATGGGCATTCCCGCTAGCAATATGGTGGTTATTGATAACGGCGATGTCGTAGAATTGACCGAAAATTCAATACGAGTTGCTGGCCAAGTGCCTTCAGGAATTGAATTGGTAGATGCTTCTCGATCGGGCGTTGTCAAAGCCAGCGTCCTCAAGGAACGTCAGCAGTTGGCCGGAGATGGCGTTGTAACTGTAGCGGCGGCTTTGAATTGGGATGGCAAATTAGTTGCTAAGCCGGAAGTCCACTTGAAAGGTGTAGTGACATCAGCCGATCGCGCGGAGGTGATCAAATTAATCACTCAAACCATTGAAACAGTTTTGAGCGATCGCTGGTCAGAATTTGTCAAACCAGCCACTGCTGACTCCCAAGTTGACATTGACTGGGTAGGAGTGCAAACGCAAATAGAAAAGGCTATTCAGCGAGTGATGCGCCGGGAACTTCAAAGCAATCCGCTGCTGGTATTCCTGATGCAAATTCCAGAAGAAGCAGTGCGATCGGAAAAAGCAGCAGTATCTCCAGGTTCCCTGGAAGCACCTAAGCTATTATCCTCGCCATCATCGGCATCGCCATCCTTGCCATCGCCATCCTTGCCATCTCCTGCCAATCAGGTGACGGGTCGGCGCCGTCCCCGGACTGCTGCAAGGGCAGCTTCCTAGTAGGATAATTCTCGGACGCACTGCGAACAAAGAAAGGAGTTTTAGGTTTGGTAGTTGCGCTTGGGTACCCAAGCGCAGCTACAAACCTAGATTTGATTTCATAAAACGCAAATGAACGCAGATAGATTTAAATAACTAT
This sequence comes from Microcoleus sp. T3_D1, assembly GCF_036700405.1. Lineage (NCBI taxonomy): Bacteria > Bacillati > Cyanobacteriota > Cyanophyceae > Oscillatoriales > Microcoleaceae > Microcoleus > Microcoleus sp. T3_D1. Next base: position 4,483 of record NZ_JAUBOV010000088.1, on the reverse strand, counting down.
CTGCGTTCATTTGCGTTCGTCTGCCTCAATCTGCGGTTAAAAATTAATCAGCCACCAGCAACAGCAGGAACAATGCTGACTTCATCGCCATCTTGGAGGGCTGTTTTTGAGCCATCCAAAAAGCGGATGTCTTCGCTGTTGACGTAGAAGTTGAGAAATCTGCGGGGTTCTCCCTTTTCGTCGCACAGGCTTTTTTTGATGCCGGGACAATTTGTTTCCAGCGATTCAATTAGTTCGGAAATGTTATCGCCGGCGCATTCGATGGTGGCTTGATTGTTGGTAAATTTTTGCAGGGGAGTGGGAATTAAAACTTTGACGGTCATTTTTTTAGTCCTTAGTCAGTAGTCCTTAGTCAGTAGTCAGTAGTCAGTAGTCATATCATGTCCGGTCGAGCGACCGCGATTTGTGTAGGGGCGGGTTCACCAACAATACCTGCCAATAATTGACAATCTCAAAAACCCGCCCCGACCGGGATATTATGGTTAATCGATCGGACATGATATCATTAGTCACCAGTCAGTAATCATTAGTCAGCAGCTTAATAACTAACAACTAATGACTAATGACTGATGACTAATGACTATTTATTAAACCGAAACTTGTTGCCATTCTAAGCGTTCGAGCGTGCGGGCGCGTTCTAGGGCGCGCTCGAAGGCTTCTAGTTTCGGTTCGAGGGTGATGGGTTCGCCGATGTAGCCTTGAACAGCTTCCTGCGTTTTCAAACCGTTGCCGGTGATGTAAGCGACGGTGGTTTCATCGGGATTGATTTTACCTGCTTCTACGAGTTTCTTCAAGACTGCGATGGTCGTGCCGCCGGCGGTTTCTGTGAATATGCCTTCAGTTTCTGCTAGCAGTTTCATGCCTTCGATGATTTCGGTGTCGCTGACGGATTCAATGTTGCCGTTGGTTTTGCGGGCGATTTCCAAGGCGTACATACCGTCGGCTGGATTACCGATCGCGATCGACTTAGCAATTGTATTCGGTTTCACCGGTTTGACGAAATCACGGCCTTCGCGGAATGCTTGGGCGATGGGGGAACAGCCGTCAGCTTGGGCACCGCTGAACCGTACTTTCTTTTCATCAACTAAACCGACTTCGGTGAATTCTTGAAAACCTTTGTAAATTTTTGTGAACAAAGAGCCCGAGGCGAGGGGAGCGACGATGTGATCGGGCAATTGCCAGCCTAGTTGTTCGGCAACTTCGTAACCGAGGGTTTTTGAGCCTTCGGAATAGTAGGGACGCAAGTTGATATTGACAAATCCCCAGCCATGTGTATTGGCGACTTCGCAACAGAGACGGTTAACTTGGTCGTAGTTGCCGTGAACTGCCATGACAGTTGGATTGTAAATCAGAGTGCCGAGGACTTTGCCTGCTTCTAAGTCGGAGGGGATGAAGACTACGCAGTCGAGTCCGGCGTGGGCGGCGATCGCAGCCGTAGAGTTAGCTAAATTGCCAGTGCTGGCACAGGATACCGTTGTGAAACCCAATTCTCTCGCTCTGCTGAGGGCGACTGACACCACTCTGTCTTTAAAGCTGAGAGTGGGCATATTGACGGCATCGTTTTTAATATAAAGATTTTTTAGACCGAGGCGGCGCGCCAAGCGGTGGGATTTTAATAGAGGAGTCATCCCAGTGCCGACATCGATGACGTTATCTGTAGCGACTGGTAAAAATGCGCGGTAGCGCCAGATCGAGTTGGGGCCGGCTTGGATGGTTTGGCGAGTGACGGTGCGGCGGATGGCGTCGTAGTCGTACTTGACTTCAAGCGGGCCAAAACAGCAATCGCAGACGTGCTTGGCTTGGAGTTCGTACTCTTCGCCGCATTCTTTACATTTGAGGGCTGTGAAGGTTGCTGCTGTGGATTGTGTTCTGGTGGCCTGGGTCATAGCTCAACTCTCTAGTTTTGCGATGTTTTCTTAGTCTTGTGCAAGATTAACACGGTCAATTTACCTCGTCAACCATACCCGATTTTTTTAGTCGGGATTGATTTTTCAATTAAACAGTGGTGTATTTAACTTTGATATTTGGGCGGGCGGAAGGCGCACCCCACAAGGATTTGAGTTGTTTTCAGGATCGGGCTCTTAATCCAGATTGTCAGGCCCGCACGCAAGCCCGATCGAGTTCAAGGATGATTTGCCGACGAAATTGTTACAAAACTTAATAAATCTTTTTTGGGCTAAGAATTGGGCAGTCGTGCGATCGAACACAACTACCAAACCTCGAATTTTTGATTAACTGAGATATTGCACCCTTCTCAAGAACAGGCTTTTCGGCCTGTTCCACAAGAGATGAATTTTCTTGTGGAACAGGCCGAAAAGCCTGTTCATAAAAAGCTTATTGAGAATGGTGCAACATTTCAGATTAACCAACTTAGCCTACCCGCCACTGACGGGAGGGATGAGGACAACTTCGTCGCCGTCTTGGAGGATGGTGTCGGGGGAGACGAATTCCAGGTTGAGGCCGAAGCGGGTGCGATCGCGCCATTGTTCTAATTGAGGATATTGGGCGATCGAGCTTTCGAGCACTTGAGACACTGGAGTTTCGGGAGGAAGTTCTAATGTAAGTTCCGAAACGCCGTAGGCTTCACCGAAGGCGGCGAACAGTTTAACGGTGATGGTAATCGAAGAGTTAGACACGGCTGTTGAGTGCGATCGACGGTTTGGCAATTATCAACTACACCATACAATTAATTAGGAATTAGGCGCGCCGAGGCTTAGAATTGAAAGCGGCAACCTCTAGTTAAGTTTTACCCGATCGGGTAAAGATGATAGTTGATTGCAGCAAAAACTCTTAACAGGATTGTATGCCGATCGCTCTCACCAACCTGGCGTTAGAAGCAGTTGGCATCCACTTAGATGCAGCTAGCTAAGGTCTAGTTAGCTGCTGTTGAGGCTAATGCGAGAATATTTTTTGAGGATGCGGTATAGATACTTTACGGTAATTGTGAGAGAGTACAAAAAGCTCGCAATACATTTAGCAGGCAACAACGCAGACAAGGCCTTGTCAACCCGCTTTCCCTGACAAAAAATCAGGTTATCAAGTGAGGCTTGGGATGGTCAAACCTTTGCCATTCTTAGCAAGCTAGCCGTTCTATCTAAGAAGAATACTGAAGTTAACGCGATAGAAATATATGGCAAATAACGATTTTAAAGTGCTTCAAATTATTGAAGCTAAAGGCTGGTATGCCTTTGGGAGTACGAAGCAAAACCAGCACGTTGAGAGATGGGTAAGACCTGTCGTGTGTTGGGTTTTAATAGAAGATAAAAAAAAGCGACGGGTTGTGACAGCTACCGCTAGCTATCAGATCCAGATTGACGACAAAGAAGTCGAGTTTTTTGCCCACGAAAGCGAAATTCAAGATCTGGAGAGTCTCCCGAAGTCTGTCTCGGTATCGGAATTTCTGAAAACAGAAGATTGAGAGAAGGGCAAAAGGAGCTGATTTAACAAGTTATTAATTATTCCTTAGTGATTCCTTAAACTTGCTGTCGGATTCTATTTCAATGAGAGGCAGAGCTCTAGATGGGGGAGAGGGGCAGATGGCGACAGGGGGAGAATTTATATTTTTGCCTTGCCTTCTGCATCTTGTACCCAATGCCGGAAGTAGCCCAAAAAATAAAGAGGCCGGAAGATTGCAGGCAATGCCAACGCGCTTCCGACCTTGCTGAATAACAGGGTATGCATATGTTTTTAAAGTATGGCAGGGATGCTTTTGAGATATCAAGAGGACTATTGCAATCACCCACTTTTGCTTTCAGGCTGTGTTTGCGAGGTTCATACTATTTTAGACTGAGAATTTGAAAATAGAGAGGGGGGAGGCTTACAGGTTAAGGATTCTAGCTATTTATCTGTAGCGGGGGCTACAAAAAATGGTGGCATTGGCGGACGATCGCACATTCTCGCTAAATTGTTTGCACTCAAAGCTGAAAGTTCGATCGCCCGCTGCAACTGCTGGGACTTCAAACCCCACTAACAACAGGTTCAGGCTTCTGCTGCGACATCCGCCGCCCCAGCAGGGTCATCCGCACGCCGCCGGCAGGGCCTAAAGTCACCCCTCGGCGTTTGGCCTGTACAGGCTTTTTCTCGGCCAATACTAGGTCGAAATCGCGCAAAATTGTTGCCAGCACCAGTTTCATCTCCAACTGCGCCAGCGCCAAGCCGATACAGCGACGGCTGCCGCCTCCAAAGGGCAAATACTCGTAAGGCGAGAATTGCCTCTCCAAAAACCGTTCCGGTTTAAATTGCAGGGGTTCTGGATACAAATCCTCCCGTCTGTGGGTCAAATAAATCGAGCCGAAAACAACCGTACCCGGTTCGAGTTGATGTCCCATCAGTTCCACGGGCGTGAGAACTTCTCGCGAAAACGTCAGCATTGCCACGGGGTAAATTCGCAGCGTCTCCTGACCGAGAAAATGGTCGGGTAAGAGTGGAATACATCACTGTACCACTCTCCCCTAAGAACGTAGCGTGACTGTTACCAATCACT
>NZ_JAUBOV010000190.1:0-2177 GCF_036700405.1 Microcoleus sp. T3_D1 | reverse complement strand
TCCAATGATTTGGGCGGTGAATTTGAGGATTTAACTGTCAGCTTCCGCGTCGGCGACAAAACTTATCCGGGCATTTTGATGCCGGAGAAAAACACCGATTTAGGATAAAATCGCTACAAAATTGCTGTCAAAATTCCGATTACCGTACCCGTCGGCGAATCCAGTATTGTAGTGTCGAGAAAGCAGAAAAAACGCTTCGGACTGGGCGCTGGAGATTACTCCATTGTGGAACTAGAAAGTGAAGAAAATATCCGCCTCGCTCCTACCTGCGTTGAATTGGCGCTGGTGACCGAACGCACGGGCGACAAAATCAACGTTATTAATCTCAAAGATGCTTCCTCGACTGTTGAAACCCAGAGCAGCGCTAAATTGGCGGTTGCTATTAACATTCCTGTGGGTAATCCCAATATCCCATCAGACCGACCGGAGTCGATCGCGCCTACCAACAATGCTACCCGCGGCTACGTGACTCTGCGCGACACCGGCCGCGTGTCTGTGGTGGATTTGATAGCCCTGCGAGAGATAGACACTACTCCTGAAACGGCGACTGTAGATGCGATTAGCTTGCCGAATGGAGCCAGACCGCAAGCTATTGTTATTGACCCCAAAGACAATTACGCTTACATTGCCGACCAGAATCAACCGAAAATCTACGTTCTCGACATCAACCCGAATTCGGCAACTTATCATACCGTTGTCCAAACAATTAACGTCACATCGCCGCTGGGATTGAGTCAGTTAGCTATCAGCAGCGACGGGCGGCGGCTGTTCGCCACAGGTTCCGACAATAACGAACAAACACCTAACCGCCGCATTTACGCTGTCAACATTGACCCCGCCGACAAACCTAGCGCTGAGGGTGCTAACGAGAAAAAGTGGCACCAGCAGATTGGAGTAATTCCCACCGCATCGGAGACAGAGGGCATAGCTGCTACTTCCGACCCGAAGAAAATGGTGTTTACCAACGGGCTTGCTAGTGTCCTTGCCATAAGTAATGGGCAACAGGTAAAGCTTCAAGATGACGGCAAAGGCTTTGGCGTGCTCTCCATTACGTCTGATGACCCCCTCAACTTTAATGCTGAAGTTCGCTACGCTCCTTTGTCGCTGGGCGTGGCCAATGACTATTTTGATGTCAACGAGGCAGTGGCTGTAACAGTAACGCAAGACGGGAAATATGCGTTTGTTGCCGGCCGCAACTCTAGGGCAACTGTAAATACGCGCGAGGGTGGAAATATAGGCATTATCGCAAACCCGCTGGGGCCCAATCCTCAATTGGTGGCTGCGACTCGACCGATTCCCGACAGCTTAACTAACAACCTAGCGCTTTCGAGCGACGGCAAATATTTGATTGCTTCCTATCCCACCATAAATTTGGGAGGAAGTTCTTACGTTTTCGATGTTGAGGAAATGATTAAGGCTATAGAGAATCCGGGCAATTACAAGCTTGACGCACGGGACAGGGGAGTGGGTAGCGTTGGTTTTGTGACTAACACTGAGCGAAATGCGACCCAAGCCGACCTCGCCCGCGTGCCTATTGATGATATCAACCCTAAAGTCAGTATTGCGGCTGACTACGAAATTACAGGGGGAAATTGGATTAATAACTTTGCCTTTAGCGTCCCGGACGGCACGAAACGCGCTCCAATTGGTATCGGCGGAAATCCTAAAGGTTTGGCAATAGCTTCTGTTAAAAATTGGCTGGAATTAGAGGGGCCGATCGGTACTAGCGAGAGTGACAGCAATCCTCTAACTCCTACTTTTGAGTGGGATATTAAAGGCAAAGATGAGGAATGCGGTCTTCCTAATTTAGACCCAGATAAAGACATTCATGAAGTCAATCTTTATGTCAGCGTATTTCCCGAAGGAAAAGGATTATTACCGGGGGATAGGTGGCCTGGGTTAGAGGATATAACATCGGCACAAGACTACAATCCCAATCGTATCCTGACTGCTAAGTGGAGTAAAAATACTGGTAATTGGACTTGGAACGGCGACAGTAAACCGGGTAACTTTGAGGAGTTTACTCTTCCTGCCAGTCTCATGTTAACAGCCGGCCAGAAATACCACTGGGCTGTGGAAGCTTTGGGAGAAAATGGAAAACAGCTAGGTAAAGGTCAACCCGTAACAGGTGAGTTTAAAACTCTTCTGCCCACGGTAAATAATAGCAATACTTTCAG
>NZ_JAUBOV010000087.1:0-29865 GCF_036700405.1 Microcoleus sp. T3_D1 | reverse complement strand
CAGTTGTCAAGGTTCTACACCTTGCGGCTAATCCCCCTAAACCCTGTTGGATTTTGTTTCTAGCCAACGATTCGCACTGATTCTCCCAAAGCGTTACTTGCATCAAGTGCAAAGGTTCCGGTATGCCCTACCGTACCCAATCCTCGACTTAGGATGTTTTTGGCTGCATTGAAATCTCTATCCAAGGTACACCCGCACTTGCAGACGTGCGTTCTTGTGGACAGCGTTTTCTTAACAACTTCTCCGCAGTTAGAGCATTCTTGGCTGGTATATTGCGGATTTACCGCAACCGTTACCCGCTCAAATACTTTTCCAAAATATTCAAGCCAGATGCGGAACTGATACCAAGATGCGTCGTTAATAGACTTAGCTAAGCAATGATTTTGCACCATATTCTTGATTCTCAAATCTTCGTAGGCTATCAAGTCGCTTGACTGAACTACGCACCGTGCAAGTTTTATTGCATGATCTTTGCGTTGTCTACTTATTTTGAGATGCTGCTTACCTAAAATCTGTCTAGCTTTGCCTCTATTTTTGGAACCTTTAGTTTTTCTGGATACGCGACGCTGACAACGCTTGAGAACTTTCTCACCTTTTCTCAGGAATCTAGGATTTTCCACCGTAACTCCGTTTGAATCGGTGTAATATTCTTTCAACCCAACGTCTAGTCCGATGGTATTGCCAGATGGCTCCGTGTTTTCCTTTCTATCGACATCGATACAGAATTGGACGTATACACCGTCTGCACGTTTTACTAATCGAACCCGTTTAATTTGGTTGATTTGGTAGAAGTGCAGATCGCGTGTACCTTTTAGCTTGAGCTTGCCAATTCCTTTTTTGTCGCTAAATTTAATCGATTTCCTGTCGTCTGCAAGTTTCCAGCCAGTCGATTTATACTCGACAGAACGACAGTCTTTCTGGAATTTTGGATACCCTTTTTTGCCGGGAGTTCCTTTTTTACAGTTGTCGTAGAATCGGGAGATAGCAGACCAAGCACGTTCGGCGCTAGCTTGCCTAGCCTGCGAATTGAGTTCATCAGCAAACGGAAACGATGCTGCCAATACCGCACAGTATTTGTTCAAATCGTACTTGTTCACTTTTTTGTTGTCGATCCAATAGCGTAAACAACTATTGCGAACAAACTGGGCAGTGCGAATTGCTTCGTCTACTGCCGTGAACTGGCTTGATTTTCCGTAAGCTTTTAACTCGAAGACTAGCATTGTTTTACCTCCCACCTTATGCTACATCATCTGGCACAAAGTAAGATGTGGTACAACAAAAGTTTACATAAAAGTCGTCCTAGAAGGACGGGGTTTTAAACCCAGTTTTTGATATAGCAATCCGATCTGAGTCTCACAACACCACGCCTTCTTGTCTTCCTAGACTTCTTATATAGCAAGACTTTCAGATTTTACATATCTAGAAAATCACTTAGGATTGCTATAAATACTTTTTTTTATAATTTCGCGCTTGCCCGCCTGCAGGGGGAGATTTTTGCCAGCCGGTACATTTAATGTCAATTACCAGGAGGCGATCGAGTTTTTTGCCATACTACCCTTGAATCATCTCATCTGGCAGAAAATCTGGCAAAAATTCAGAATCTAGAACCTCGACAGCACTGTAGATACATAATTTCGGAAACGTGTCTACAAGCAATCCAGTTTCAGCACTTGCTTGTTCTGCTGCATCCGCATAGCATTGGGCCAATACCTCTTCAAGATATGGTTTGAGACTGGGGGAATCTTTCAGAGCTTTGCGAATGCGTCTGCGATGTTCGACAATGCTGCCTTTCCAACTACCGCTTCTTTGATCCGGTTGAAATTGCCACTTGAGCAAGTGCAGGAGAATTACCACCAGATTACTCTCTAAACTCCGGCGTTCACTTCGCCCCATGTCTTCTATTTCTGCTATCAGATTTTCCCAGTCGATGTTTGAATAGTCGCGAACCCGCAACTTTTCCAGAGTGGTTTCGATCCATCTCAGGTAATCTGTATCATACAATTTTTGTCGTTCAACTTCTAATTTTGTTGTCATAAGCTGTTGGTGCTAACAACTGTAAATTAACAAATATGGCGGTATGAATCAAAAGGCAGTCCCGTCCGCCGCTTGACTTCGACAACTGATTTGTAAGCGCCTTTTCTCTGCCTTTCTCTAACTATTTTTTCCGCAACATATCGATCTAAACCGGTGGCGATTAACTCTTCCGGCGAAAGAATATTTAACCGTTTCCAAGTAAACTGCGATTCTTTTTGATAATTGTAGCTGAAGCAAATCATCGGGGCGATGCGTCTGACGTGACTTTCGGGAACTCCGGCTATTTCTGATAACTCTTCGGCGTGGGTAAAAAGGTAGCCTTCGTTTTGCAAAGATTCAATATCGTTGGCGTAGACGATCGGCAAACCCAAGATTCTGACCATATCGTCTTTGGTACACTCATTAATATCTATTTTGCCGCGCACGTTTGCCAGTTCTTCGGCATTCGTCGGACTTGCAGGAACCAGTAAACCTCTGGGTGCGGTTTTGATGAGATAGCGCTTTTTCAAACTAAAAGCAGTAACAATTTGAGCAATCCACACGATCGTACCCAAATTAGTTGAAGAAGATACCGCTAGGGCTGCTAAAGTAATGCCAACACCCCATCCCATCCAACTGCGAATATTTGACTTTTGACCTGCATAGGCGATCGCCAATCCGCCGAAGTAGGGAATAAAAGAATACCACACCCAGTTGGGAGTTTGACGCAGCCAGTATAAATCTTGAGACACTTTAATTTTATCCTTAAATAGCTGTGATATCACACTTCTTTCAATTTCAATCCCACTTTTTTTAATAGTGGGCTTTCTTCTGCCTTCTTCCTTCTTCCGACTTCCATCGGACTGACATCCGTTACATCCGTTACATCCGTTACATAATCCGTTGCCGAACTGCCTTCTTAATTACAATTCTCGCAGCAATTTTTGGCGTTTTTCTTCATATTCTTCGGCCGTAATTGCGCCCATATCGTAAAGTTTTTTCAATTCGCCGATCGCCCCGGTTACATCTTTTGCCGCTCTGAGGGCATACCCCGACGGCAACGTACCACCATTGTACTGAACCTGAAAAGCTTGTTCCGACATCAGCAGCAGGCCGATAAAATCGAAAAATGCGATCACTGACGGAATTAATGTCCAAGAAAATAGCAAGTATAATACCCCTGCTAAGTTATTGCCCAAATAAAATTTGTGAACTCCGAAACCTCCTACAAAGAAAGCTAACACAACTGCTACGCTTTTATCTTTTACCATTTTTACTTTCTCCAGTTTTTTATTTTAACTTCCGCGATCGACTTTGAATGCGCGACATTGAACGATCGAGCTAAGTAATTTTACTAATTTTTACTCATTTATTTGGGTTTTTGCGAAACTTAGACATCGCAAAATACAGCATAACTATACCGGCTTGAGCTTGTAGAATGACCAAGTAGCCTCTCAAGAAATAATTTAGTTCGCTGCCTGAATTGAGAGAAAATATTAAAATGCCCAAGGCTGCGTAGGGTGCGAAACGCATCCAACTCGGCGTTCCCTCTAACTTGTGGCTGTTCAAATTGCTCATTGGGTTTAAGCCTCATCCTAAATTAAAATTTACCTATAAATTAGCCCGATTGTCAACTTCCGTTTGGTTCGATCGCCCCGGTGAGTCTCTCAATCCTCAGCCAATAAGATATTACTTCCATGTTAAACCCTGTTTTTCCGCTAAAATAAGCGACCGGGGCGGGTCTATCTGGATCTGTGGCTGAGATTACAGATTAGCGTGAACCCGCCCCTAATGAAATTCCGGTTATTTTACCGGGCTAGATATCAGGGGCGCACCGAGCACCCTACTGCTGTTTTTGGCAAGAGTCGATCGCCCGCACGAAAACTGTCAAAAAAACTCGGTTAATTCACAATTATTAACAACCGCCCCAATTAACTCGCGCCCCCGCCCAAAAGAAACAGACTCAAAAGAGTACCGCTATTCCAGAGACTGTGCAGAAGCATAGGAGCAAGTAGATTGCGCGATCGCGTGTACACAAACCCCAAAACCGCACCCAAAGTCGCCAAAGGCAGAATCTCAGAGACACTCAAGTGAGCCACAGCAAACAATAAAGCAGAAGCTGCGATCGCCCCCCAAACAGGCAAATAGCGAGTCAGAGAAGGCAGTAGAAAGCCCCGAAACACAATTTCCTCAAAAACCGGAGCCGCGATCGCAGCAGTGCCGAAAAACACCGCCAAAGCCACGTTGTCCCTACCTTCGAGAACGATCGGCAAAATCGGATTACTGCCACCTTGTCCCTGCCACAATTGCTGATTGATCAGCGACACCAAAACTACCAAAGGCAAAGCAACAAAATAGCCACCAAATCCCCACAAAAACCAATTTCCCCGCAAATTAATCCGAAACCAACCTTCCGGCAAAGGCAAAAAAGACTTGACCGAAAAATACAGTACCGAAAGCCCCCCAGCCGACAGCAACAAATAAGTAGCAAAGATATAAAAAGCCTTGTCGCGCGGGTCAAAAGTAGCAGGATTGAGTTTTAAAACAGCCAGAGAAACAGGCAGTAACAAATAGGGAATCAAGATTTGGCCGACAAAGAAAAAGCCGACCACAAGCACCTGCCAAACAATCTCACCGTCCCAAGGCACATCCCAAGTCAAGCTCGAATGGAGCGCCAACACCGGGCCGGAACCTGCTGTATCTAACTGCTTCCGCTGCAACACCCACTGCACGGTCAAACCAACCAGCAAAACCGTACCAATACAAAGTGCGATCGCCGGAACGCCCACTATAATTGCCAACTTTTCTACAGCTTGCTCGGCCGTTACTTGCTCTGCTGCTTGCAGAGCCGTCAGCTCTTTAGAACGTTCTTGCAGCTTGTAAAGTTGAGCTAGAGCGCGATAGCGAAACCAGCCATCCAAAGACTTTTGAATGCGCGGCTCGGCATCCGGCAGCAGTTGAGCCGGATTGCTCCAAATTCCCGTTAAAACTTGAGCAGTTACCACCGAAGAATCATCATCACTTTTAGTTTTGTAGCGCTCCACTAAATTTTTCCAACTTTGGAGAGCCGCCTCAGTTTTCCCACTGCTTGCCTGCAAAATTCCCAATCGCAAGTCAAGTTCGTTTAGCAGCACTGACTGTTGCTTTATCGACTCGGACGCCGCCTTATTTTGAGCCAAATTCAGAGTATTATCCTCAGACTTAGAGGCAATGGCAGACTGAATTTCTTTAACTTGTGCTTGAGATGTTTCGAGAGTTTTGCGAGTCGAGTCTCGCGCTTCTTGATATTGCGTCAAAGCCGTATTTAAAGGATCTGCACCGACAATATTGTTGCGCGCCGAACTTAAATTAGCACTCTGATTATTTTCTCCTTGCCACTCCGAGGCGTGCAGCAGCAAATTTGTCTGGTAGAGTTCCAGCCGGCTTTGAATTTGCGGCTGATTCCAACTAGCAAGTAAAGATAAACCGACCAGGGCGATCGCGATCGCCGTTAAAATACCTAAAATAACCCGCTTCAGTGTCATTCCTCGTTTTCCGTCCCGCGCGAATCCGTGGCTAAATCTTTTCCGTCTTTAATCATAGGTCGTTGCAGACGAGAGTATCCCGACAACTGGTAAAATTTCACTGGCTTATCTTTTTGACTCGCCTCAACAAGACTTACGCCACAAATCCTCGCTCCGCCATGTATGCGTAAGGTTCACACCTTAGCCCAACGGTGCTTATGGCGCACCCTACAGGAGTAGTGCGGCATAACTCAGATGTTGCACCATTGTCAAGAACGGGCTCTCCGGCCCGTTCCACAAAGAATTGAGTTTTCTTGTGGAACAGGCCGAAAAGCCTGTTCCTAAACAAGTAATTGAGAATGGTGCAAGATGTGAGTAACCACCCGCGATGTATGAGGTAAGATCCGCACCGCGCACCCGAAGCGCGGTAACAGGCTAAATCTAAAATCTAAAATCTAAAATCTAAAATCGAATGACTCGCATTATCTTAGTCCGTCACGGCAAAAGCACCTACAATCAAGAACGCCGCATCCAAGGCCGCCTCGATAAATCAATTTTGACAGAAGCAGGCCGCAGCGCCGCCCTGCAAGTAGGCGACACACTCAGCAGTATTGCCTTTGATGCCGCCTATACCAGTCCCCTGCAACGAGCCAAAGAAACAGCGGAAATCATCCTGTCGCGCTTGACAAATCCGCCACAACTCCAGCCAACTGATAATTTGATGGAAATCGATTTGCCTCTGTGGGAAGGAATGTTGCGCCAAGATGCGATCGACAAATTCCCCGAAGCATATCAGCAGTGGCAAAAACAGCCCGACAAATTTTCCATGAAACTGCCATCTGCTGACGGAGAAATCGAACACTTTCCCGTATTAGCCGTTTTTGCTAACGCCCGTCATTTTTGGCAAGAACTTTTATCGCGCCACCAGGACGGCACAATTCTAGTAGTAGGTCACAACGGAATAAACCGCGCTCTCATCGCCACCGCGTCGGAAATTACCCCGGATTACTATCAATCAATTCAACAGTCAAATTGCGGAATTAGCGTCATTAATTTTGGAAGTTACCCTGTTACCAACGACCAACTCGGAGAACAAAAAAAGAAAGTTGCAGTTCAATTAGAATCGGTCAATTTAACTTCCCATACCGGGGAAATTTTTCCCAAACCGAGGGACGGACACCAAGGCCCGCGCTTGTTGCTGGTGCGTCACGGCGAAACCGACTGGAATAAAGCAGGGAAATTTCAGGGACAAATTGACGTGCCTCTCAACGATAACGGCCGCGAACAATCCCGGCGGGCGGCAGAATTTCTCAAGGATGTAAAATTGGATTTTGCGATTAGCAGTTCCATGCTGCGCCCGAAAGAAACTGCGGAAATTATTCTCAAGTATCACGGCGATTTGCAACTGGAACTGCGCGATGACTTGAGAGAAATCAGCCACGGACTTTGGGAAGGAAAATTTGAATCAGAAATAGAACAATCCTATCCGGGTTTGCTCGAAGAATGGAAAACATCTCCTGAAAATGTGCAAATGCCGGAAGGAGAAAATTTGGAGCAAGTTTGGGATCGGGCGATCGCAGCTTGGCGCGAAATTGTACAATCTGTTTCTGGTACTGGGATTGTCGTTGCTCACGATGCCATTAACAAAGCAATTCTCTGCCACCTATTCGGTTTGGAACCAGAACATTTCTGGAAATTCAAACAAGGAAACGGAGCCGTTAGCGTGATTGATTATCCCCACGGCCCCGATGGTTTGCCGGTATTACAAGCGATGAATGTCACAACTCATTTGAGCGGCGGCGTTTTTGACCAAACAGCAGCCGGAGCACTGTAATAGGTTTGTAGTGAGGACTTCAGTCCTCAGTACAAACCTGATAAGCGTTATTTTACCCGACATGATATAAGTTTTGAAGTGTTTGAATTTTTATGTTTGATATCGTTTCCGGTTGGATCGGAATGATTTAACCGCAGAGAACGCAGAGAACACAGAGGGAGACAAGAGAGATCAATAATTCCGATGAAGAGCGGATTTGATTATGAATTGTAAGTTATGAGCCGCGAACTGCTACAAAATGTACGGGTGCTAGATCCAATTTCAGAGACCGATCGCATCGCTGATATTCTGATTGCTGAAGGTAAGATCGAAGCCGTTGAGGAAAAAATAGCTGAGTTTCCCCCTGACACGGAAGTGCGGGATTGCCAGGGACTGATTTTGGGGCCGGGGTTAACTGATATCTACAGCCACAGCGGAGAACCGGGTTTTGAGGATCGGGAAACCCTGGAATCTTTAATGCAGGCTGCGGCGGCAGGGGGTTTTACGCGAGTGGCGATTTTGCCGGATACCTCGCCACCTGTTGACAATTTGGCCGGTTTAGCTTTGTTGCAGCAATATATCGGCAATTTGCCGCCCGGCCTGCCCCGCTTGTATTTTTGGGGAGCGCTGACAGCGGGCGTTAAAGGGCAGCAGATGGCCGAGTTGGGCGAGCTGGCATCCTCTGCGGTGGTGGGTTTTGCAGACGGTTTGCCGCTGTCTAATCCGGCTCTGGTGAGGCGTTTGCTTGAGTATATCCAGCCTTTGGGCAAGTCTGTGGCTTTGTGGCCGTGCGATCGAACTTTGGCAGGAAATGGCGCGGCGCGGGAGGGTGCGGTGTCGGTGCGCTTGGGTTTGCCAGGAATTCCGGCGAGTGCGGAAACTTCGGCTTTGGCGGCAATCCTGGAGTTGGTGGCATCTGCGGGCACAGGAGTACACATTATGCGCGTTTCTACGGCGCGCAGCGTGGAATTGATTCGAGATGCGAAGGCGCGGGGTTTGCCGGTGACTGCGAGTGTGACTTGGATGCACTTGCTGTTGAATGTCGGGGCAATTTCAGGAAACTCTCAAGATGCCGGCGGGAAAAATGCTCTGACTGCTTCGTTGCCCTACGATCCGAATTTACGTCTAGAACCGCCGTTGGGCAATCTCAGCGACCAATTAGCGCTGATTCAAGCTGTGAAAGATGGCGTAATTGATGCGATCGCGATCGACCACAAGCCGCATACTTATGAGGAGAAAACTGTGGCTTTTGCTGATAGTCCGCCGGGGGCGATCGGCTTGGAATTAGCTTTGCCTTTGCTATGGCACGGACTGGTAGAAACTGGCGATTTTTCGGCTTTGGAACTGTGGCGAGTTTTGAGTACCAGGCCGGCCGTTTGTCTCGGACAAACCCCCGCCACTGTTGCACCAGGAGTCTCTGCTGAGCTGATTTTGTTCGACCCGCAAATGAGTTGGACTGTTGACGGGCCAAGTCTGAAGTCGCGATCGGCAAATACGCCTTGGTTGGGACAGCAATTAGCAGGAAAAGTTGTACAAACCTGGATTAATTGATTCTTGGGATTGAAATTTATCTATTGTAGAACAGGCATCTTGCCTGTTTCTCAAAGTAGAACAGGCATCTTGCCTGTTTCTCAAAGTAGAACAGGCATCTTGCCTGTTTCTCAAAGTAGAACAGGCATCTTGCCTGTTTCTCAAAGTAGAACAAAAGTAGAACAGGCATCTTGCCTGTTTCTCAAAGTAGAACAAAAGTAGAACAGGCATCTTGCCTGTTTCTGGGAATGCTGGATGAGGTGACTCAGAAAAGAAGATAAATACATGATTGCTGCTTTTGATTCGTGGAAGTCCCCACCGCAAAACCTGACATTGGATCAGGGCGAAATTCATGTTTGGCGCGTCTCTCTGGCTCAAACAGAATCTTGCTTGCAGAGTTTACAACAGACTCTCTCTACAGACGAGCGGACAAAAGCCGAGGGTTTCCACTTTCCCAAAGGTCGATCGCAATTTATTGTGAGTCGTGGCGCACTCAGAGCGATTCTGAGTCGCTATCTTAACATAAATCCTCACATTTTGCGCTTTGACTACAATCCCTACGGCAAACCCTCTCTCATCGCGGCCCAAGGTGGAAATACCCTGCGTTTCAATTTGTCTCACTCAGGGAACCTGGCTCTAATTGCGATTACCAAAAATCGAGATATTGGTGTCGATATTGAAGGCATAAATCCCAACTTTTCTTGCCTGGGAATTGCTGAGAAGTTTTTTTCACCATTAGAACACTCTGTGTTGCGTTCGCTCCCAGAACATCTCCAACCCCGCGCTTTTTTTACCTGCTGGACTCGGAAGGAAGCCTACATTAAAGCAGTCGGAAAAGGACTTTCTATTCCCCTGAATCAGTTTGATGTCAGCCTCGCACCAGGAGAACCTGCAGCGCTGTTAAATGTTGAAGACAACCCCGAAGAAGCATCGAGATGGTCTTTAATTGAATTATTTCCCAGTTCAGATATGGTGGCGGCTGTTGCGGTTGCAGGAGATTGCTGGAAACTTCATTGTTGGGAGTGGACAGGGGAGTTTTAATTTATACTGAGATGTTGCAGCATTATCAATAAGCTTTTTATGAACAGGCAAGATGCCTGTTCCACAAGAAAATTCACTCTTTGTGGAACAGGCATCTTGCCTGTTGCTGACGCAAGATGCCTGTTCCACAAGAAAATTCACTGTTTGTGGAACAGGCATCTTGCCTGTTCTTGAGAATGTTGCAAGATGCCTGTTCCACAAGAAAATTCACTGTTTGTGGAACAGGCATCTTGCCTGTTCTTGAGAATGGTGCAAGATGTGAGTTTATACAGCTCGCCCACGGTAAAAGAGAACGGCAACAGTCGCTGGAATAGCTCTACTGGTTGCACCTCCAAGCTATTGTATTGCCCACCCTCCATAGACAAATAAGGACACAAAAATGTTGTGTCCTTATTTGTCTATTCGACTGCAACTTGCCACCGTACAACTGATTTAATAATTTAACCAAATCGATAGCCGAACCCGCGTACCGTAATGATATATTCCGGTTGGGCCGGATCGATTTCCAACTTTTCGCGCAGCCAGCGGATGTGAACGTCAACTGTTTTGCTGTCTCCGATAAAATCTTGACCCCAAATTTTTTCCAGCAACTGATCGCGAGACCAAACTCGCCGGGGATTACTCATAAATAGTTCTAGTAAGCGAAACTGTTTAGGAGAAAATTTCACTTCCAGACCGCGAACCAACACGCGGCACTCTTCAGGATACAGAGTTATGCTCTTATATTGCAGCGTCCTCGGTTCCGGTAACCTACTGAGGCGCTGGCGTCGCATCAGCGCCCGACAGCGAGCGATAAACTCCCGCATTCCAAAAGGCTTGGTCAGATAATCATCCGATCCGGCTTCTAGGTAAAAAGCGCAATTGTTGGCACTTCCTCTAGCACCGATAATCAAAATAGGGACGGGATTTCCTTGATGCCGTAACATTCGACACAGATCCAAACCGTTAATTGAATCCATAATTAACAGGTTAAAGGCAAATTCACCCTGGTATGACGAAGAAGCCTGTACAGAAGGCAGAGCGTTGCGCCCGTCGCTAGTAACCACCACCTCATAGCCCTGTTCTTTAAGGGCTAAAGCTAGCATTTCCCGCAACAGATCTTCACCTTCTAATAACAAGATACGGCCGGCTTGTCCAACAGCCAACCTTGAAGGACTTTCGCTTAATTCAACAGAAGACATAAATATCAGTGGGAGTGATGTTTGTATGTGGCTAGCGCGAGGTACCTTCTTCAGTAGCTGAGGCACTCTCGCGCTGCGATCGCTTGTACGATCGCCATTTGTTCGATCGCTTAAAATCCTTCGCCCGTCCATCCCACAGACATGCGCTCGACCTTTGCTACTTGCTCATACAAGGAATACAGCCGTAGAGCAGTTGCCGGAGCCGCGCTGTCTGCCTGCGTCCAGGCCACAGAAGTCTGGTCATTTTTCGGGGTCGGTGTTAATTTCATAAAACATTGCCCGCTGTTAATCGACCAGGTAACACCCAATTTATAGGGAGATGCTTGCTATACTACTCTTAAAAGGTTATTAAAAGGTAAAATTTTGGTAATCAATTGGTTAAATTATTAACGTTAAGTAATATAACGGTAAAGTGACGATCGCACTGTAGAGCTTTTTTTAAGAATACAATAATAAGTTGCTCCAAAGTCCTTTTTTTTCGCGTGCCGGCTACGATCGACGATAGCAAGTAAAAATTCTGTAGACTGCCTATCATGTTGCTGCATTTGAGTACCTGGCCCGAGGTAGAAGCTTATCTCGAAAGCTCCCGAGGCATAATTATCCCGATCGGCTCCACCGAACAGCACGGGCCCACCGGCTTGATCGGGACTGACGCCATTGCTGCCAAGGCGATCGCCCACGGTGTCGGCGAAGCTGCCAATGCCTTAATCGGCCCGACAATTAATGTAGGGATGGCCTTGCACCACACCAGCTTTCCGGGCACAATCAGCCTGCGACCGCAGACGCTGATACTGGTAATCAGGGATTACATCACATCTTTGGCAAAAGCGGGATTTGAAAAATATTTCTTTATTAACGGTCATGGTGGCAACATTGCCACAATGAAAGCTGCATTTTCCGAGACTTACGCGCATTTGTCTGACTTAAATTTACCGAATGCCACAAGAATCCAGTGTCAAATCGGCAACTGGTTTATGTGCGGTTCCGTCTACAAACTAGCAAAAGAATTATACGGAAACCAAGAAGGTTCCCACGCCACCCCCAGCGAAATCGCCTTAACCCAGTACCTTTATCCAGAAGCAATCAAGCAAGCTCCGCTTTCGGAAGAAGTCGCTTCCGGGCACAAAATTTTCGGTGCTGCTGACTTCCGCCGCCGATTTCCCGACGGCAGAATGGGTTCAAATCCGGGCTTAGCAACCCCCGAACACGGTCAGCAGTTTTACGAATTAGCAGTCAAAGAATTGACTAATAATTATTTGGAGTTTTTAAGTTCTGATTAACGTTTTTTATTCTCGTTACCAGAAAGAGCCTGGTAACGAGAAGAACTCTCAAACTATTCTATATTTTACGGTTGTGAGTGAGTCAGAAACATGATATTTCATCTATCGGAGAAAGGCTATATCTCCCGATTAATCAATCGGGAGAATATCAAAACTATTCCACAATCCAAGGAGTTAAACAAGGTGTCCAAGCACTCAATTCTTCTTCCTTGAACCAGAGACTAATTTCCGCACGGGCAGTCTCGACAGCATCCGAACCGTGAATCAGATTACGGCCGACATTGACGGCAAAATCGCCCCGAATTGTCGCCGGTTCTGCATTCAGAGGATTTGTTGCGCCAATGATTTTTCTCGCCGACGCCACAACGCCGTCGCCTTCCCACACCATCGCCACTACAGGGCCTGAAGTGATAAAGTTTACCAATCCAGCAAAGAAGGCTTTTTCTTTGTGAACATCATAATGTTGTTCCGCTAGTTCGCGACTCGCCGTCATTAGCTTCATACCAACTAGCTTAAAGCCCTTGGCTTCAAAACGACCGATAATTTCGCCGACGAGTCCGCGCTGTACGCCGTCGGGCTTAATCGCTAAAAAAGTCCGTTCCAAGATTAACTCCTATAATTGTGTTAACTGATCCAAAAGATAGAGTAACTCACAACGCACCTAAAGGCAATTCTGAGAATTGGAAATTGTCATTTGGAGACTTATGGCCGCAGGAAGAAGGAAGAAGGAATAAGAAGAGGGAAGAGAAAAGAGGGAAGAACCAATAAAACCAAGGGTTAAAGAAACCGGGTTTCTCATAAAAATTTTTGTTGAGCAGCGATGAATCTCCGAAGAAACCAGGTTTCGAGACTCCTATGCGTCTAGGACTGATTTGCAGGGAGCATCCCGATTTTGTAAACAGCATTTTTTAGGAGTTCGAGCAGAATGCTCATTTGGCTATATTAAGTTAATCAGCCTTGAAATTATCGGTCAATAAATAATCAAACTCTTGTGGCGTGGCTTTCAGCAAGACCCTAAATATGCCATTTAAATGTAGAACATTTTATCTCTAGCGAACAAGATGCTCGCACTTCTGGCACAATATGATACAAGTCAATCGATTTTAGATTTTAGATTTTAGATTTTAGATTTTAGAATTGAAGCATTGACACCACGGATAAATTCGGGGGCTGGCTTATCGGATACAGGTTTTTTATTTTTCCGTCCTGAGTCTGCGAAGGAATGAATCACGTGGCGGGTATCCGGGATGCTTGCGGTCACAATTTGCTGTGACTGCAAACACTCTTACCTATGATCTCAAATACAAATATATATGATAATAAACACAATTATTTAGGCTCAAAAATATAGATAATTAACAGAGGTATGAAGATTATCTTGACAGCCACCCTTCAGACGAAAAAAGTATGAAATCCATTGTAGCATTCATTGAACCCAAAAAGCAAGAGTTTGCAAAATTGCCATTGTTTGACTTTCTAGCCAATAAACACATCCACGCGAATCAACGACTAATTTTTGCACCTGTACTCGCTCCTTTGGCTGTGGGATTGAGCGATTTAAATAAATATGTATTGCGAGAATCTTCTAGTAATAGCAAAGTTCAGGAACTAATTAATAAATATACTTATAAAAAAAACTATTACTGGCACGACTATCTAGAATACCTAGAGGAACTAGGCTTAAACCAATTAATGAGTTACGGCGACTTCAGACTGCTTTGGGGTGAAGAAACTAAAAAAACTCGATCGCTATGTTCAGTGCTCGAACGCTACGCTTGGAAAGCCTCTCCCATTGAGAAACTGGTGTTAGTGGAAGTCCTCGAAGGAACGGCAAAAGTTTTTTTTGAGGCGGCGCTTGCAGTGGTAATGGAATTACAGCAAGTTACCCAAAAAGAATATGTTGATTTTGGAGGAGGTTATGGGGGTTTAGAAAATTATCACCTTTTAAACACGCCAGAGATGTTGGAAGTTTTAGCAGAGATCAAACTTACTAATGCGGAATGCCAAGCAGCTTTAGAATTAGCACAAAATGTATTTGAACTGTTTACAGAAGCGATGAACGAGCTATTCCAACACAGCAAAACCAATTCTTGCAAGACTGTGCTGCAAATATCCTCAATTTCTACCTTCGCTCATTGCCCGATCGACTTTCTCGATATTTGTTAGTTTAAACAATCACTAAATTATCTCGGTGTACCGCCGTTTCTACGCCTGCATAGCCTAAAATCTCAGCAATTTTCTCTGACTTGCAGCCCTGGATTTGTCTCAATTCTAAACTGCTATAATTCACAAGTCCTCTAGCAATTTGCTGGCCGGCTGCATCGCACAACTGCACGGAATCATCAGCTTGAAATTCTCCTTCTACTTGAGCAATACCCGCAGCTAAAAGGGATTTTCCGCCGTGGGAAATTGCCTTGACAGCACCCGCATCTAAATATAGTTTTCCGGCCGGAATTAGCACGTTAGCTATCCAGTGTTTGCGAGCGTTTACAGGGCGCGGTTGAGGCTCGAATTGAGTACCGATCGACTCTCCGTTAAGTATTTTCTCGATATTACCAGGAAAGCAGCCGTCAGTGATGACAGTCCGCACTCCCGATGCAGTGGCTATTCTCGCCGCTTCAATTTTTGTCACCATTCCGCCGGTTCCCCAACCGCTGCGGGAATCTCCTGTTTGCACCTGAAATTCTGTGAGCTGTGCCATACTTTGGACTAGGGCGATCGGCTGTGCGTCGGGATTGCTGCGCGGATCGGCGGAATACAGCCGATCGACATCTGTGAGCACAAACAACCAATCTGCTTCTACCAAACTCGCTACTAGCGCCGAAAGCGTGTCGTTATCGCCAAATTTAAGCTCGTCTACCGCTACTGTATCGTTTTCATTGACGATCGGAATCACGCCCAACCTGAGCAGTTGTTGAAAAGTATTGCAAGCGTTAACATAACCGTTACGCTGGACTAAATCGCCCCTAGTGAGCAATACTTGAGCGATCGGCTGTTGCAAAGTAGTAAACAAGTCATCGTACACCCGCATCAGCCGCCCTTGGCCCACAGCCGCCACAGCCTGTTTCAGAGCGATATTTCGCGGGCGTTCCGTCAAACCCAAGCGCGCGCAGCCAACCCCAACCGCACCCGAAGAAACCAAAACTACTCGATGACCTTGCTGCCGCAAATCAGCTAAAATTTCGACCAATGCAGCAATAGTTGAAAGAGCTAAGTTTCCTGTAGTCGATCGAGTCAGAGTCGAAGTTCCAATTTTAACAACAATAGTTTTAGTCATGATCTTTAATTTTCAGAGAAGCCCCCAAAGCTTGAGAAACCCAAACTTCAAAAGAGCGCACCGGATACTTGCGAAGTGCATACCCAGCATCAACCATTGGTTCCACTAAAATAGTGAACATACCCAAACGATTGCCTGCCAAAACATCAGTAAAAAGTCGATCGCCCACCATCGCCACCTGTTCCACCGGCAAATTCATCGCATTAATAGCCCTTCGCAACTTGCGGCGCGACGGCTTAGCCGCACCCGTGATGTAAGGTAGATTCAAAGACTCAGCAATCCGACCGATGCGAGTCTGGCTTAAATTATTGCTAGCCAACCACAGCGATACCACAGGTTTAATTTCTTCCACCCACAGCGTGAGTTCAGGAGAAGCATTCATTGCTGTAATGGGAACGAGAGTTTCGTCCACATCCAAAACTAATCCTTTAATATTATATTGTTGAAGAATATCTACCGTTAATTTCATGACTGAATCGCCTAGAACTAAGTCAGGCTGTAGTATTTTACCCCAAGTCATAATGATTTTAGATTTTAGGTTTTAGATTGAGAAATAAGAAATTGGAAGTTAAAGATTAAAAAAGTAAAAAATCAAAACTTAATAATTATTGCTTTTGCTTTGTTATTTTTGACTTTTTACTTTTGTATTACTGATTGCCCATCTATTGACCCGATCGCACTTTTTGGTCAACTTGAGCCACAGCAGCATTGTGTTCGGCCAGAGTGCGGCTGAAAATGTGAGTGCCGTCATACCGCGCCATAAAATACAGGTATTCTGTATTTTCTGGAGTCAGAGTCGCCTCCAAACTTGCTATTCCCGGAGATGCGATCGGAGTTGGGGGCAGTCCTGGATTTATATAAGTATTGTAAGGAGAAGGCGTTTCTACTTGCTTAAAAGTCAGAGGCTTTTCCTTAGTTTGCCTGATGCCGAGAGCGTATTCAACTGTCGGGTCAGAACCCAACGCCATACCCTTTTTCAGACGGTTGTTGAACACTCCAGAAATGCGGTTCCGCTCGGAAGCAACCACAGCTTCTTTTTCTACAATACTGGCCAAAGTCACCCATTCTTTGAGAGAGAGCTTTGTATTATTCTGATTTTTTTGATATACCGGCAAAGCTGTCTGCTCGAAACGGGTGAGCATTTGTGAGATCGCAGCTTGAGGAGTAATTCTATCGCCGTCTAGCTGATAAGTATCCGGGTACAAAAAACCTTCCAAATGAGGCAATCCGCTCGGCAGCCAAGGGTATTGAGCGTAAGGAATTTGACTCGCGGCCGCCATAAACTCCTTAGCCGGGAAAAAACCTTGCGCTTCAAAATAAGCACCCATTTGTTGCAGCGACCATCCTTCTGGAATCGTGAAACTCTGCTGTACGACTTCGCCATTCCAAATTTTGTCAGCAACTGCACTCAGAGGCTGAGTCGGCGACAGTTGGTAAGTTCCTGCTTGAAAACCTCCCTCGCGGTTTTGCAGAGTCAGCCAGCGGGCCCACATATTCCATGCCGAGCTCGATCGAATCAACCCCGCTGCCTCTAAATCCCGGCCGATTTTTTGACTGGGAGTACCCTCCGGGATTTGGATCGAAACAGCAGCATCCTCTGCCGGATTCCCCGATGAGGATGTGATTTTAGGCGCAGCCGAAGCCCAGCTCCACCAAGCCCAGCCCTGCCAAGCGCAAACTCCCCAGATTGCCGGCAGCAACGCCAGATAAAACAACCATTTAGAGACTTGCGGAGTACCTTTTCGGCCCTCGCGCGCGCTGCCTTTTGTCATTTGTTCTTTATTCATAGTCCGTTGTCTTGGATAAGCGGCGGGTAACTAGCGACTAATGACTGATGACCTGCGATTGATGACCGAAAAGTTAGGAATACAAGCCCTTTAAAAGACCCTATTCACGCGGCCCAATTCAAAAGCCCGATCGCGAAGGCAGAAACGGCCACCTCGAAAAAGTTCGATCGGGCTAGCAGTTTACTTTTTTATAAAATAGTAAAAAATTCTGCTTTTTGCCATCAGGCCTTGTGCCTGCAATTAATATCTAATCAAGCTCATCAAAGAACTGGTCTTCCAGCATAGGTAACATCGGTTCCAGCCTTTGGAACTCTTCTTCCGAAAGCAATTCTGGCTTGCCGTCGTCATCCATTCTAGCCAAGATAAAGAACGGGTCTAGAGGCGTATAAATCGCATATTCCTGTTCTTCGTGGTAGAAACTCGTCAGCCACATCAGCTCCTCGAAATCCGACTCCTCATCGGGATCGACATCAGATGCCATATCCTCTTCGGGAAATTCCGGCAATTCGCCAACCACAGTCAGCGTCACCGCTGTGCGTCGGAGCGTCAAGTTCTGCTCTTGCAGGACAACTTTAGCAGTCTCAAAAATTTTGTCAATTTCGGTTTCGTCTTCTACAGGAATTGCTGCTTCGTCCGTCTCGTCTCCCTGCCAAGTAAAAATTTCTACGGGTGAGTCAATCGGAAGCAGCAAAGCGTATTCTTGACCTTCGAGATTCATAGAATATTCTATGTTGCAAGTCAGCGATCGCCCAACTTCATCCGTCAAGGTGACGGACTCTTCGTTGGAATTGCCATTCTCTTTTTTGCGGTATGGGGATGAGGACATCGCGTGTATCTTAGTTTTCCGTCAATAATTCAGTAACGTTTGCTTGACAATTGGGAATTTTCGTGGCGATATTCTGGCTAAGTGGGCGATCGCCAGTCCACCAGCTTAAACCGCGAGACTCGCGGCCTTTTCCACAGGCGAGGAGTGCAGCGTTTAAATCTCAGTCGAGTCAGCAACCGACACTGAGGACAAATCACGATTTTGTGCTTCTTGAGTACCGAGGGTACAGCAGAATTTTCTCCAGTTTGTCAAGGGTTACAGGTGTGCGTAGCAAACTTGCACAACCAGGATATCACGCCTTTGTTACCAGCTATCAAGGATTGGGAAGGGCAAAGATATTTTGCCTCCGCTCGTCTAGCCACTGCTGCAAAATCAGGGCTGCGGCTTTGCGATCGATCGCACCCTTATTATTTTGCGACGGCGAAATCCCTGAAGCTTTCATCAATTCCTCTGCCTCAACCGAAGTCAGGCGCTCGTCCACGTACTCTAGGGGGAGCTCTAAGGCGGAGGCGATGCGATTCGCATATTTCTGCACCTGTCGGGCTTGAGCGCCCAATTCTCCGCTCAGGGAGTAGGGCAAGCCTGCAACCAAAATTTGCACTCTCCGCTCTCGCACGAGTTCTCGGAGATAAGCTACGTCTCGATCGAAGGACGATCGTACCAGTGTTGTAATGCCCGTAGCTATTAAACCCGTGCCGTCACACCCGGCGATGCCGACTCGTTTGAGACCGATATCTAATCCCAGTGCTGAAATCCATAATTTATTGTTGGACATTATCAATCAATCAATTTTAGATTTTAGATTTTAGATTTACTCTTTTTTCGCGTAAATAATCTTATTTGACGAACCGCGAATACGCTAAGGACGCGAAGGAATAACAGAAGAAAATAGGTAATCTTAAGTTGATATCAATCAAAAGCAGAAGGGAGATTTTGGGATGATGACCGAAAAAAATGAATTTCTTGGATGATTCATTTTCTTTTTTTCTGCCTTCTACCTTCTACCTTCTGCTTTCACTTATTAAGAATTAACTTCTCCCTGCCCGCCGCCGTCTAGAGGCAACTCCGGCAATTTTAGAGGCAAAATGCTGCTGCTATCTGTTGCCGAGGATTCGGAATTTTGGAAGTTCAAGGGGTTAACTTGATTCGTTTGGCTGTTTCCTGAGTCAGCCAACAGCGGTTTAATCTCGGAGGATGCGGGCCCTGCTGCTGCTTCCCCAGCCATCGGGCCGAGCCAGGACA
Source organism: Microcoleus sp. T3_D1 (assembly GCF_036700405.1). Taxonomy (NCBI): domain Bacteria; kingdom Bacillati; phylum Cyanobacteriota; class Cyanophyceae; order Oscillatoriales; family Microcoleaceae; genus Microcoleus; species Microcoleus sp. T3_D1. Next base: position 10,372 of record NZ_JAUBOV010000087.1, on the reverse strand, counting down.
TCCGGCCTGGTACGGGTTTGCGAGTTGGCTGGAAGCTTTGCAGCATTTCTGATAGCTGGAGTCCTTCGAGAGAGACCAACTTGGACTCGCGCAATTTGTGCCACACCGATCGAGACATCAGCAAACTGTGTTCCAGGCGCACTGCTCCAAATTGCTCTAAATAAGCTTCCCGTTCCGGCTGATAGTCAGCGGAAGCCAGTTGCAGGCTTTGAAGGGGGAAATCTTGAACCAGCCGCGCCATCTGGGACAGCAGTTCTGGGTAAAGCCAAGTGTAGGCCGGGTGTACAGTCAACTGGGCGACGTGCGGTTGCTGGCCGTTGCGGGATAGCTGCACCTGAAAATAGCCGATCGCGGCTTTGCGCTGCGGTTCAAACACGTAGCCGCTGACTACCTCGGTTTTGCCCAGCCACTGTCTGACACCTTCGACTAAAGCGCCGAAAAAACTGGTTTTGAAATCTTGAATGTGGCGATCGAATACTTGGCGCACCAGCGGCGGCATAGACGCGGTATCCAGTTGGTATAGCAACTGAGCGTCTGCGTTGCTCACCGGCAGCAGGTTGGGCAAATCTGGGGTCGAGGAAGCCATTTCTTGCAGGCGTTCTGGGGCGATCGTCCAGTAAGTCATCTGGGCCAAAGGCTGAAACCCGTTCTGTCGGTACAAAGCCAAGGAAGTGTTGTCGCCGACATTCACTTCCAACAGCCACGTCCGCGCCTCCCAGACTGCCTCAAAGCAGTACCGCAGCAGCATGGAACCAATTCCTTTGCTGCGGGCTTCCGGGTCTACTCCTATGCGATCGATCCGCCAAGTGCTGCGGGTGCGGTTGAAAGGAGAAATCTGAATTATGCCCTTAACTTTCCCCTCTTCTTCGGCCACGTGGGCACGGAACAGGGACTGACAAGGGTTGGGAAACAAGCTAAAAATCTTTAGTAGTCCGTACCAGCGACGAATCTGCTGCAACTTTCTACCTAGTACCAAGTCGCAGCTTGCGCCCTTGCGGTTTTCTGGCTCGTCGGCTGTTTCCGCGCACAGTTGTTCCATCACCTCGATGTCGCGATACTGAAACGGGCGAATCACAACCTGGTTTTGGTTTTGGGAGGGAGATGAAGTCATAGCATAAAAGTGGAGAATGGAAATTTTAAAATAAAAATTCAGAAAGGGGAAGAGTTAGAGAAGTTTTGAGTTTTGAATGGGTAAATTTTGAGTTCAAAACTTATAACTTTTGATTCTTCTCCCTTTCTTGCTCGATCGAAAATTAAAAATTTCAAATCATCTTTTTGAATTTTTAATTTTCTGTTTTCAACTCAAGATTTTTGTGGCAGAGGTCGGATTACAACGACCGGTGTGCGCTCGTCACCATTCCCGGCGGGGTTGCTTCGCAAGGCTTGCTCTAAGAATGTTACCGATAAATCGGAGGTCGCTGCTAATATCTTAACTGCTTTCAAGTCATTAGCGTCTACGATCGCCGCCGCAAGTCCGGTTTCTCGTTGAATTTCTTCTACAACTTGCTGGGGATTGTCCGGGCCTAGGACAATAAATTGGTCGAAGGGAGGCAAAGTCCCGGTAACGTCGTCGATCAGCCTTGCTTGTTCCCCCGCTAGTTGGTAAAAGACTCCCGGTTTACCGAATATTTTAGCCACAGCGCCGATCGCAAATGCCGCGACTACCCGCCAAGGCCCAACTACATCCACCAACGTCTGCATTCCGCAAGCTGTGGCTAAACTCGACATCGGCAAGAAAAACAAGCACACTCGCTTTGCCGCCCATCCGGGTTTGACTTCGCTGGGATGGCGATAGCGTCCCTGCATCAAAGCTAGGGGAGTTTCTGCCAGGGCGACAATATCGCCTTTCTGGGCGCGCGGCAGCACGTACCGCTTGACAATTTCGACGGGATTGTCCAATTCCGCCAGTATGTGAGTGCGAATCGGCAAGACTTCTGCAACTCCGACATTTCTGGCGATGGGTACGGTGTCCGAGTTGGGAAATTGCAGGGGAACTACTACGTTACGGACTTTGGGGATGCGCCCGCCGGGGCCGTAGGTGATGAAATGTATTTGCACCCAAGCTGACTGCAATTTGGTTAAATCTTGCCCTTGAATGTCTACAGAAACTTTAATTTTCGTGTTTTTTTGGGCTTTAACAATATAGCCGAACCAGTAATCGTCTGCTCTGGCTGCTGCGTCTTTGTGGCAAGGAATCACCTTTGTCTGGGAAGTAACGCCATCCAAACTTCCGTCTGACAGCAGTTTCACCTGTGCCCGCACTTCCGGCAACATAATCTCAAACCGCTGTGTCAGGTTGCGGAACTCCATTTCCCCGACTAAAAGATAGCGGTTGGGTTCGTTTATGGCTAAGTGCCATTCTCCGGCTGTTAGTTCTAGTTTATTTGCACTCCCAGTCCGGCGATAGTTCAACTCTAGGCCCAATCCGCCCAATGCTAGCAGCGAACCGGCTGCTGCGATTCCTGTTGCTAAAGTCTCAATCACTCAAATCACCGCCAATAATATTTTGTGTTTACTGTAGTCGATATCGGGTACTTTGAGCGCCGATCCGGTAGTAATTGGATTTGTGGGGGTTGTTGCGGGCGGGGTTCGAGAGTGGAAGGGGCGATCGGTTTTTAACAAAATCAACTAAATGTTATAATTTTGACAAAGTTCTTCAACCGATTTCATGGGTAGATAAAGCTTCATCGGGTTTTGTTTAAACTTTTGAAAACCATATTTTTGATAGAAATTGGCTGCTGGCTCATCCAGAGCTTCTGCAATGACAGCGAGAGATGCAACTTGTGCAGTTGCCAAGAGTGCTTTTGTCAAAGCATCTATCAGAATCAACTCGCCGAGATGTTGACCTTGATAAGTACGATCGACTGCCAAACGACCGAGCAATGTAGCAGGTAGAAGGGGATAGCGGGGCAGCTTTTTTGCAAAAGATTCATTCAAATCTGCGAGTTCAATGGTGTATGCAGAAAGCGTATAATAGGCAATCACATCAGTGTTGGAAGACTCCACTAAAACGAATACGATTGCGACTTTCTTTTTGAGATCCTGAGAAGCTTGTTTACGGATGTAGTTGTCCAAACTATCTTGTCCACAACAAAAAAGCTCTCTGTGATGTCTGCTGCTATCTAAGAGTTCAATTGTGAGTACCATCGCCCATCACTTGTTTGTAGCGCAAGGCTGCTGCTTTGAGAGCTTGATTCGGCTGGGTTGGATTCAGGAGGGCATTTACGAAAGCCTCGCTGTCGTCAAGGTCAAGTTTCAGTCTTTGGTGCTGTTCAATAACTTTGGAAGCGACTGCTTGAACGCTGGCGATGACGAAATCTGTTAAGGTACGTCCTTCTAAGTCAGCGGCTTTTTGCCAAAGGGCTTTAATCTCTGGACTGATACGAGCCTCCAATCGGGCTGACGGTTCCGATTTAGTAGTTTTAGTCATCAGAAAAATGGTTTATCTCATTTATCCATTATATACGGCACTTTTCCCTATGTCACGCTCAAAGTTAGGGATCGATCGAACTTATGCAAAATTACAGGTAAGGGCGATCGGCTCTGGTGGCTAAAGCGGTCAAGTTGCTGTTCAAAGAGCTCGTTCGTGAGTTAGATCGCTCCAAAATCAGGCGTTGCTTAATCAGGGTATGAAAAAAATCAGTTGAAAATCCCCAAGCTTTGTGGGTACTGGTTTTTATGACTTGCATATTTAGCCTTTCAGACCGTAAATCCGCAACGTCTACAAAACACATTACTTAATTCAATCATTTAATAGGAAAATTTTATAAAAAGTATATATTATATATATCGGTTTTAAACGTTAAGTTATAAGCTAGCAATCAACTTTTTTTAGAATATTTATTAATCATTTAATCACTAAACAAGCCTGTATACATGAGTTATTCTTGGATCGCTAAGCTAAGACAGTGCCAGATGTGCGATCGCGCGCCTCCAGCTTCTTCAAGGTCGAAGGAACAGCGAGTCCCTAGCGCGGTAGCGGTAAGTATTTTCGAGAATCTACTTCTTAAGTAACAGTCCAAATCTAGTTCTTAGGCAGTAGATTTTATTAGAAGTAAATAGTTAGTCTAGTGAATGTAGTAGTAATACCCAAGCATATCCATGACTGATAACAAGCCGCCTTTTAACCAGCCTGAAGCCAATCCTGACTTCCAGGAAAAGAATGTTGACAATAGCGAGAACCAGCAGCTTCAGGCTCAGACTAACGAAAATGCAGAATCAAAGGAAGATCAATCATCAGGCTCAGGCATTGGTGCGAGGATAGCTGGAGCAGCAGTCGGTGGTATACTCGGTGCTCGCTCTGGAGGCATTATTGGTGCTGTAGCAGGCTCAGTTGCTGGCGCTATGATTGGTAAAGGTACTGCTGATACGGTTAACCGTGCTGTAGATAATTTAGGGGATGCAGCACACAGTGTCGCAGACGGTATTACCCACACTGTAGAAGAGCTAGGGACCGTAGTAAAGGAAACTGCTGAGGAAGTTAAACCATCTATCAAAGCTACAGCAGAAGCAATTAAGGAGACAGTTGAGGAAACTAAGCCTTCGATTACAGGTATAGCCGAATCTGTCAATCAGACAGTTAAGGAAGCCAAGCCTTCTGTAGTAGATGCAGTCAAGAGCGCATCCGAGGAAGTCAAACCTACCATTAGAGAAGTAAAAGATTCAGTCAAGCAGACAGTCGAAGGTATCAAGCCTTCTGTACAAAGTGCAGCGGACTCTATTAAGAGCACTGCCGATGAAATTAAGCCTTCTGCCAAAGCTGTAGCTCAGGAAATTGAGGGGGCAACTAAGGAGCTGAGATCGACTGTAAAAGATACAGCGAAAGCAGTTGAGCCCTCTATAAAAAGCGCAGCCGAATCGCTTCAGTCATCAGGCAAGAGTGTAGCTGAATCCATCAAGTCATCTGCTCAAAGCGCTGCCGAATCTGCTAAAGGTGCAGCGCAGGATGTTAAGTCATCTGCCCAAAATGCTGCCGAATCTGCTAAAGGTGCAGCGCAGGATGTTAAGCAGGATGTTAAGTCATCTGCCCAAAATGCAGTCGAATCTGCTAAAGGTGCAGCGCAGGATGTTAAGCACGATGTTAAGTCATCTGCCCCATATGCAACCCCATCTCCTCAAGGTGCAGCGCATGATTTTAAATCATCTGCCCAAAATGCAGCCGGATCTGCTAAACCTGCAGTGCCTGATTTTAAATCATCTGCCCCAAATGCAGCCGAATCCGCTAAACCTCCAGTGCCTGATTTTAGATCCTCGGCCCAATATCTAGCCGAATCCGACGCAGAGGGAAATAAGGATAGCGATATTCACATCTCCGGCAATCCTGAACTCAAGGACAAAGTGGTCATTCATGACAAGAGAATCATTAAGGACTAGGTAAAGTAAGGACTTAACTCCAGCTTGTTAAAGCTAGGGCTAAGAGAGTTTAACAGAGAGTGGATCTGAGAAAAGAGTCCACTCTTTTCTGTGTATGAGAAATGCGATCGCCTAGGGTTTAACAGAGAGTCTATTTATTGAGGAACTCTCCCCCTGAAGAAGGAGAGATTCCGTTTCTAGACTACTGGCAGAAGTGGTTAAAACGGCTAAAGTTTTTTGTACAACAAGCTGCTTGATAAATCGAGAAATAGTTAGGGTCAACCTGATGTGGCCAGTTCAACCCCTAACTATTTAATATCCAATTTGCAAAGTCACAGAAGCTTCTACCTGCTGTTCCCCTCCCACCACTGGCGTTGCAGCGTCAGCAGCAGCCATGCGAGAACCAGCAAACTGCCGGTACATAGGAGGCGGCGCGCTAGCACCGTTGACTTGAATGCCCAGAATCTCTCCCCGCTTCAGGTTGAGGGCGCTAAAGACTGCATCCGCTTGCGCTTGAGCATCTTGAGTTGCTTTTTTGATTGCTTGTTTTTGAGCAGATTCGATCGCACTTTCGGCGGCGGCAAAACTCACACCGTCGATGCGTGTGGCTCCGGCATTCACCGCATCGTCAAGCAAAGTGCCGGCAGATGCAGTATTAATCCGAAAACTGACGGTATTTGTCGCCGTATAGCCAGTCAAGCGCTGCTGGTTGTTTTCGTAGCTGTAAGTCGGGCTGAGGGTGATGCCTGCAGTTTCGAGTTTTTCCACTTGGCGCGATCGCAGCAACTCTACCACAGCGGACGATCGTCTCGCCGCTTCCTGCTGCACCTGGGCCGCTGTTTTCCCCTGCACCTCAACTCCCAGCCGCACTTGCGTTTGAGTTGTAGGAATCGCTTCCACACCCCGTCCAGTAACAGTCAGCGTTCTGATCCGCTGTTCTTGAGCCACCGCCGGATCTAATCTCACAAAACTGACGAGAGTTAAGGTTAAACACAACGCTGTTAGCAGACTACGGAATTTAATGCGATCGCCACGTTGCAAATTTGAACTCATAAACTTGATTCTCCTCACATACAACAGATGCTATACTTTACCTTCCCACTGAAAATGCTAAATATCCGGGTTGTTACATTTTTAGTAACTAAAAAAAGTATTAGTTATTAGTCATTAGTCATTATATGCAATCCTTAAAACAAGCAGCCCGCAGACTAAAAAAAGAGACTTACGCTGTTTATTTAGCCAGTACAGACCAGAGAGTACCTGGGTACGCCAGAATTTTAGCAGGGCTTACGGTGGCCTATGCTTTTAGCCCGATCGACTTAATTCCCGATTTCATACCAGTTCTTGGCTACTTGGACGATTTGATAATTGTACCTTTGGGAATTTGGCTGGTACTGAAGATGATTCCGCCACAGGTTTTAGCCGAGTGTCGGGAAAAAGCAGCCGCAGAAATAGAGCGAGGAAAACCGATAAATCAGGCTGCCACTGTTGTGATTATTGCCATCTGGATTGGCTTGGGAATATTAGCAGCAATGTGGCTAACACGGATATTTAAACGTTAAAAAAAATTACTTATCTATTTATAGTCTAAAAAGCGCGCCCAGCACCTTACCGGAAACAACTCGCTGGCTCCAAAAATATTTAAAGTTTGAAAAATTACCGTTCTAGTTATAATATAGAGTGCGCTAGGCGCACCTTACCTTAAAAGAACTCGCGGTATCGCATACCAAGTATTATTTACCCTTAAAAAATTAAACTAACTTTCTAGGTATGACTCAAACCACTGATTTCCTCAGCCACCTCAACCCATCTCAGCGCCAAGCAGTCGCCCATTATAACGGGCCGCTGTTAGTAGTAGCGGGCGCTGGTTCCGGCAAAACCAGAGCTCTAACTTACCGAGTTGCTAACTTAGTTCGCACCCATCGAGTCGATCCTGAAAATATTCTGGCGGTGACATTTACAAATAAAGCCGCCAGGGAGATGAAAGAAAGAATTGAGAAATTGCTGGCAACTCAGCAAGCTGAAGCCGAATATGGCAAACCTTTGGTAGACTTAGCCCCGGATGTGCAGACGAAATTGCGATCGCAAATTTACCAGAGAATTACCAAACACATTTGGATGGGGACTTTTCACTCTTTGTGCGGCCGCATTCTCCGCTACGATATTGAAAAATACCAAGACGAAAAAGGCCGTCAGTGGAAGAAAAACTTTTCTATTTTTGACGAGTCAGATGCTCAAAGTCTCGTCAAGCAAATCGTCACCAAAATCCTGAACCTCGACGACAAGAAATTTGACCCGCGAAAAGTCCGCTATGTCATCAGCAACGCTAAAAATAAAGGTTTCTCGCCTCAAGAATACCAAGCAGCAGAACCGGATTATCGAGGTCGTGTGATTGCCGATGTTTACAGTCGCTACCAAGACGCTTTAGCAGCAAACAATGCCCTAGATTTTGACGATTTAATCCTCGTTCCCGTTAAACTTTTGAGCCAAAACGAGCAAGTATTAAGTTACTGGCATAAAAAGTTTTGCCATATTTTAGTTGACGAATACCAAGATACAAACCGCACTCAATACGATTTGATTCGGATGTTGGTGACAAATAACGCCGATCCGAAAAGCTTCGAGAAATGGCAAAACCGCTCGATTTTTGTCGTGGGCGATGTCGATCAATCAATTTACAGCTTTCGGATGGCAGATTATACCATATTGCTGGAATTTCAAGAGGATTTTGGAGATGGTTTGTCCGACGAAAAAACTCGGACAATGGTAAAATTAGAGGAAAATTATCGATCGCGCGAAAACATCCTGCAAGTCGCGAACCACTTGATCGAACACAATACCGAACGGATCGAAAAAATTCTGCGCCCTACTCGCGAACCGGGAGCTCCGATTGTTGTCTGGCGCGCCGACAACGAATTAGATGAAGCGGAATTTGTAGCAGGTCAAATTCATTCCTTAAAGCGCCAAAACTCCGAATACGAAAACGGCAGTAACTTTGCGATTCTCTACCGCACAAACGCTCAATCTCGATCCTTTGAAGAAGCGTTAATGCGTTTAGACATTCCTTACAATATTGTCGGTGGCCTCAAGTTTTACGATCGCAAAGAAATCAAAGATATCCTAGCATACCTGCGGGCGCTTGCCAATCCCGACGATAGCGTCAGCCTCAAACGCATCATCAATACTCCCCGTCGCGGCATTGGAGATACCACATTTTCCAAAATCGAAGACGCTGCAACTCAATTGGGCATTCCGTTGTGGGAAATCCTCAGCGATGAATCTTCTGTCAATACTCTAGCAGGGCGATCGGCAAAAGCTATTATTAAGTTTGCCGAAATGATTGGTCGTTGGCAATCGCAAGTTGAAACACTGCCCGCTTCGCAAATTGTCCAAGGAATTATCCAAGATTCAGGCTACATTGAAGATTTGAAAAATCAAGGAACCGAGGAAGCAGAAAATCGCATAGAAAACGTCAGAGAATTGTATAATGCTGTGCTGCAATTTGAAGAACAAAACGAAGAACCGACGCTAACATCATTTTTAGCAAAAGCATCTTTAGCATCCGATTTAGATGACTTGCAGGAAGAGGATTCCCGCGTCTCGCTGATGACGCTGCACTCAGCAAAAGGGTTAGAATTTCCCGTAGTATTTCTAGTCGGAATGGAACAGGGTTTATTTCCAAATTTCCGCAGTTTAGACGACCCGAAAGCGATCGAAGAAGAACGCCGTTTGTGCTACGTCGGCATCACTCGCGCCCAGGAATTGCTATTTCTCACCCACACTCGCGAACGCCGCCTCTGGGGAGGCTACCGGGAACACTGCACCCCTTCGCTATTCTTAGGGGAATTGCCGACACATTTGCTGGCTGGAAGTGCGAAGAAAACTAAAGCGGGAAAAACGGCTGCCTCTAAAGGAAAAACTAATAATTCAGCAGCAAATTCCCGCACTTCTCAACCGGGAAACAATGGACAATCGGCGGATTGGAAAACGGGCGATCGGGTTTTTCATCATGCTTTTGGAGTTGGAGAAATTACCCATGTTTTGGGAGAAGGCGATAAAACCAATCTGGCAATTAAGTTTTCGGGATTGGGCAGAAAAATCATCGATCCTAGAACAGCTAAGTTGCAGCGAGTGTAATAGAAAAGCAGAAATAAAAACAACATCAGATTTTATGCCTTACAGTCAATTTACAACGATCGGCAAAGTTAAAGAAGCCTTCAATCTCACAGCAGTCGAAGGAATCAGATTTCTGCCGGAAATCGAGCCGATCGCACCCGCAACAGCCTTGCAAACCCTGCTAGAGACAAATTTGCCTTGGGCGATCGCTACTAGCACCGAAAAAGCCCGTTCTGAAGCTATTATCAACCCTGTATTGCTGGAAGTTCGCAATATTCTGAACCAACAAATCAGCGTGTTTTCGGGTGAAGAATTTAATGTCGATGCTGCTGTTGGACTTACAGGAGTTTGCGATTTTCTCATCAGCCGTTCCCCCGAACAATTAGACATTGAAGCCCCAGCAATTGTGATGGTAGAAGCTAAAAAAGGAGATTTGAAAGTAGGTTTGGGTCAATGTATTGCTGAAATGGTGGCTGCCCAGAGGTTTAATGAAGCGAAAGGGATCTCGATATCAGCCATCTACGGCAGCGTTTCCAGCGGCACAGCTTGGCGGTTTCTCAAGCTGGAAGGGCAAATAGTGACGATCGATCTTACCGATTATCCGCTACCTCCCGTAGATAAAATATTGGGATTTTTAGTCTGGATGGTGCGCCAAAATTAGCATATATCAAATCCGGGTTGAAAACTAGCGCGCGATCGGAGTCGGCGGTTTCAACCGCTACTAAACAACCAAAGTCCGAACAGAGGGGACTCAAAAGAAATGATTCAAGACTCTCCCGTAGGGAATCGCCCCTCGATCGATCTTATCTCACATCTTGCACCCTTCTCAAGAACAGGCTTTTCGGCCTGTTCCACAAGAAAATTCACTCTTTGTGGAACAGGCCGAAAAGCCTGTTCATAAAAG